>NZ_JBHWOO010000097.1:0-3932 GCF_043424415.1 Luteococcus sp.
CCCCTGGATGGCTTCACCGTCCATGGGGATTCCAGCATCGCGGAGTGCGAGAAGAACACTCACAACCTGGTCCTTCTCCCAGCCCACAGAAATGGTGTTGTTGTGGTTGACCGTCTTCGTCAGGCTCTTCAACGCTTCGACAACGATGGGATCAAGCTCTGGCGTGAGGCTGTCCCAATCCGTGCCGTCTCCAAGGATTTCGGGGTTCATCTGGGCTACCCACGGCCGAATCTTGTTTTCATCCCACGCAAGCACGCAGAGCCCCCGTATGCGACTCTCGCCGAATCGGACAAGTTCTCCGATGTCGTCCATATCCGGCCAGGCCATAAGCACCGGCCCCGTGCTCCTGACCCCCGTTCCACCACGACCCACAATGTGCTCTACGCCCGAGTACTGGCTCACGAGTTCTTCGAGGGCCTCGCAGTTTCCGAGGCTGCGCTTCAAAGGCGTCCATACCGAAAGGGTGTCCCCCTCCTCCATTCGTTCAGCGCACCAAAGGATGGCCTGAGCAATTCCCTCGTCGTCGTAGCTCGCCACAGCTGTGGGATAGTTGACGCTTTTATCAAACATGTGTTCCTCCGCTAAATTCAAGTTCGCATGCTGGTCTTGATCGCCGGGAGCCACGCCTCGGCACGTCGATCAGTACATCTCCAAGTGGGCCACTGGACACACCCGCAGTGACACTGCGCAGCGCTTACCCTGATGGCATGACCGCGCCTCCCGAGGCATCTGCATAGAGTCCGCTACGCCCTCTGGGCAGGCATGAGCAGTCTATCTCGCGCCTTGGACTCGCCCCGTTCCTTAGCCGAAGTAAGCGTACAAACGTTCCAATTTGGGCTATGACGAGACAGGTGTTCTCAATCTCCAGCATCCCTTCCGCTCTACTTCGCAGGTCACATCGCTGCAGATCGGACCAGTGGCTGGCAATCGAGCCAGCTTCGGCCAGAGTTCGGCCCAGAAGCCGTACCATCAAAGCCATGAACACGTCGAACAGCCAAGCGATGATCCGCTCGGCGGATCGTGCGGCGCTCGTCGACATCGTCGCCGCCATCCGAGCCACCTCACCGCTGACCCAGCCCGCCCGCGCCGAGATTCTGCGCACCGAGGGCGCATCAGCGCTGATAGCTGCGGTTTTCAATGACACCCTGCTCGACCCTCACTTGGAGCAAGCCCGCGCACAAGCCGCAGCCGACCTCAACGACTGGGTTGCCGCCGGGTACACGGTGACCTCCCTGCTCGACGACGCGTATCCGGTGTACCTGGCGGGCGTTCACCAGGCCCCGGCGCTGCTGTTCAGCCAGGGCCAGCTGATACCGGACGACAACGGCGTCAGCGTCGTGGGTTCCCGCACCCCCCACCGGACCTGAACGTCAGGCAGCAGCCGACGTTGCCAACGGCCTGGTCGAGGCCGGGTTGACCGTAGTCTCCGGGATGGCGTCAGGCATCGACACCGCCGCCCACGAAGCGGCGTTGGCCGCTGGTGGGCGCACCGTCGCCCTCATAGGCACTGGCCTGGACCACACCTACCCGGCGGAAAACCGGGGCCTGCGCCGGCGGATCGAGGCGACGGGACTGGTGGCATCCCAGTTTTTCCCCGACTTGGCGGGGTCCCAGAAGACGTTTCCCATGCGCAACGTCACCATGAGCGGCTACGGGCGGGCCACCATCGTCATCGCCGCCGGGGAGCACTCCGGTACCCGCCACCAGGCGCGGGCTGCGATCAGCCACTCGCGGGGGCTGATTCTCACCCCGGCGGTCGCCGATCGCACCACCTGGGGCCGGAAGCTGGTCGACGATGGTCGTGCCCGTGTTGCTCACAGTCCTGCCGAAGCAGTGGAGCTGGCCCAGGGCATCATCGCCATCGCCGAGTTGGGCAGTGGGTTGTTCGCCTGAGTAGTTCCTGCGAACTTAGATCGCATTCACCGAGCTAGGCATTGGGAAAACCTTCTGGCAGACCATTATGGACGGCGGGTTGTTATATTCCTCAGGCTAAGCGGTCTCCGATGACAAAGCATTGGTCCCGCCAACAATTAGCAGGGCAGCTCATCCACAGTACTGCCGTGACTAAAAGGCACCACGCCAGATAGTGCCCTTGACCTGCAAAAAGAAGAGTCGAGCGATGACCCGACTAGGCTTGATACCGCTTGGACTTGCTTAGTCGTATCAAGCCTAGTCGGGTCATCGCGCAACCTCTTATATTCGGCGTGGTGGGCGTGTCGGGACTAATCCCTGCACCGACTACTCGGCTATGACTACAGACCCTCCGGACGATCAACGAGATCCAAGTGTGCTTTAACAGCCAATGCCTGAACTCTGATTCGCATACCGGGGGCCAGCTTCCCGTCAGCGAAGCGGGTCAGTTCGTCAGCGGCGTTACGCGCCTGGTCAGGAGTAAGGACCAACTCAAGTGGGGCACCGTCAGACGATCTGGTACACAGGTATACCAACCTGGTGCCATCGGGAGTGCAGCCCACCCCTGTCATTACCTGGCCCGTGTCTTCTAGAATCTCCGTCACGGCAAATCCCGGAGGAAGGTGTCCGGCGTTGCCAAGTTGAGGGGCAACAAAAGCTTGCAGTGCATCTGCAATTTCTGGCACGAGCATGTCTCCGGTGGCAACGTTCGCTACGAGAGCCTCTGCCGCGTCCGCGTCGACCTCCCCAAGCAAGTCTCCGACTGCCAGGTTCAGTCTGAGCAACAGCCAACATGCAGCCCAGCCTGTTCTCTTGTTACCATCGACGAGGCTCTGTGTAGTACAAAACGAATGAAGGAGCGAGGCTGCCTTGTCCCAGGCGGTCGGGAATGCGTCGCTACCAAAAACGGTAGTCGCTGGCCGGTTGACATTCGCACGGAACTGGTGGGGTTCACGTACCTTGGGGTGGAACCCGCAGGCAAAAAACCCTACGGTGAGGACTTCCTCACCGTCGGGATAAATCGTCACGCAAGTCGGCGGTTGAGCTCCGCCGACCACTGCGCGATTTCACGTCCCAAGTCCTCCACACGACGACGCCGCTCTTCGCGAGTCATCTCGGAGACCTGCGGTCCAGAGACGTTCATCTGAGCAAAGTTCCTATGCGTCAGCTCCTGCATCATCTTCGAACACTCTCCTTCCGTACCAGACACAGCTTCTATGCTGCCAAATTCTATCACTCTTGCTGCGTAGAGATTGAACCCTACTGGCCGCAAGATACTCGTTCAACCCTAGATCTGGCCTTAACCACGCGAACCAGGAAGCACACAATGACTCCTCGGTTCGCCACTTCGAGACCATCGGGCAACGTCGAAGCGCAGAAATCACGTCCGTGGCGGTGTCACCATTGGCTCGTGGCCCAGGTCAGCGCGAAGCTGAATCATGCGCTGCACCGTCGAGCCCGTGTACCCAGCTGGCCGACTGTGCCATCTGCGCTGAATGACGCGATTGGCCTCGACCACCTGGAGAGCCACGATCAGGGCAATCATCGGCTCGCGCCGAGGTGCCCATGTCAGGTCCGATGCTCCCGTGCAGTGGTGGGATTTCATGATGGAAAACCTCTGCTCGGTCAGCGACCGTGCGGCCTCGTAGTACAGGGTGTGCTCCCAGGAGCCGGGCACCAGCCCGGGCTGCATCATCCGCAGCTGATCCTCGCAATAGGCCACGGTGACCTGGGATTTCGTGCAGCACTGGAACCGCGCAGCCCCCGGCGGCGGTGCCACCTCCGGCGCTGTGGCGCGTGCCGCCACCATCGACTCTGGCTTCATCGGGCACCGGACCCGACCCTGCACCGCCGGGCACACCAACGCCTGCCGCACAGGGGGAGCCTGATCGCATGCCTTCGTTGGTCTGCCTACCGCGGTACGCCCCTCACCCGGGCGCCCATTGGTGCCCATCAACATCGGCAGCAACCGACGCAGCAGCTGGTCATGCTCCTGAAAACTGTCCGTCTCCAGCAACTCG
>NZ_JBHWOO010000098.1:0-14976 GCF_043424415.1 Luteococcus sp.
CCGATCGCCTCCAGGGCGTAGCGGGCGCGCGATGACGGGGAAGTTGTGCCTGGGGGCGTGCTTGGTCTGCAGGAGGTCCTGGGCGGCGAGCCCGGCGGTGGCGGCGGCCGCCAGCGCGGCAGAGGTCTTCTTGGCGTCCATGGCCCCAAGCCTTTCTCGTGCATCAGGGCCACGTTCATGCTGTTCGCGGTGGGCGTGGCGGGTCGGATCAGGCGCGCAGGATGGAGGTCATCTTCTTGCCACGGGCCACTTCGTCGACGAGCTTGTCCATCCAGTGGATCTGCTGCATCAGCGGGTCCTCGATGTCCTCGACGCGCACGCCGCAGATCAGGCCGGTGATCTTGCCGCTGTTGGGATTCATCGCCGGCGCACGGGTGAAGAACTCGTCCAGGCTGCGACGGTTCTCGACGGCCCCCTGCACCCCGGCCCGGTCATAACCGGTCAGCCACTCGATGACGGTGTGCAACTCCTCGACGGTGTGGCCCTTGCGCTCCACCTTGGCCACATAGTGCGGCCAGATCTCTGCGAACGGCATGTCGAAGATCTTGTGTCGTGCCATGGGGGCTCCTCGAGGTCGGGCTGTTAGTTGGGCAGATGACGGTCGCGCTGGCCCCTGGCATCGCGCTCGTCGAAGGCATCGCGCACGCCGTGGCGCACGCCGACGCGGATCACGACATAGGCGAGCAGGGGCACGACGACCCAGCTGGCGATCGCCAGCACGGCAATCAGGCCGCTTTCGAAGAATCCGAGTCCCATGTGAACATTCCAGCAGTGCAAGCCATTGGGCGCCAGACCTAGACTGGGGTCCATGCCCACCTACCGTGACCAGGCCGTCGTGCTGCGCACCCACAAGCTGGGCGAGGCCGACCGGATCGTCACGATGCTCACCCGTGAGAACGGCAAGCTGCGGGCCGTCGCCAGGGGCGTGCGGCGCACCAGCTCGAAGTTCGGCGGGCGGCTGGAACCCTTCAACCACGTCGACCTGCAACTGGCCCAGGGACGTGCACTCGACGTCGTCACCCAGACCGAGACGATCAACGCCTACGGTGAGCCGCTGCTGGGCGACTACGACGCCTTCTGCGTCGGACAGGTGATGCTCGAGACCGCCGACCGCCTGGTGGCCGAGGAGCGCGAGCCAGCCCTGCAGCAGTACCGGCTGCTGGTGGGGGCCCTGCGGGTGCTCGGACAGGGCACCACCGACGGGCCCCGCCCGGTGACGATGGTGCTCGACTCCTACCTGCTGCGAGCACTGGCCATCGCCGGCTACGCGCCCGCACTGGAGGACTGCGCGCGCTGCGGCACCGAGGGCCCGCACGACTTCTTCAACCCCTCGGCCGGCGGGATGGTCTGCGTCGACTGCCGCCCCCCGGGATCGGCACGGCCACGGCCGGGCACCATCGGCTACCTGCAGAGCCTGCTCACCGGGAACTGGGAGGCCACCCGCGACCTGCCCGTGGCCAACCAGCGCGAGGCCACGGGCCTGGTGCAGGCCTTCGTGCAGTGGCACCTGGAGCGCGGCCTGCGTTCCATGCACTACGTCGGCGGCTGAGCCCTTCGGTCTCGCTCAGCAGCTGGAACAGAGGCCGAATAGCTCGATGTCGTGGCCGGCGTCACGGAAGCCGTGCTCGGCTGCCACCTCGTCGGCCCAGGTCTCGACGAGCTTGGCGCTGATCTCGACCGTCCGGCCGCAGTTGCGGCAGACCAGGTGGTGGTGGTGCCCCGTGGCGGCGCACTGGCGGTAGACCATCTCGCCGTCGTCGGCACGGATCGCGTCCACCTCGCCGGCATCGGCCATCGACTGCAGGGTGCGGTAGACCGTCGCGAGCCCCACCTGGTCGCCGTCCTTGCGCAGCTGTTCGTGGAGCTGCTGTGCACTGCGGAAGCCTTGCACCTCCTCCAGCAGCGCACGGATTGCGATCCGCTGCCGGGTGACCCGCTGCACCGGCCGGGCGACCCGTGCGCGGGGCTGATCATTGGGCGTCATGGTGCGGTCAGTGCTCATCGCAGTGGTCTCCGTGGGGGGCGTGCCGGTGTCCGGCATGGACGTAGTCGACGTGGTCTCCGTGGTGCACGGCGATGTGGTCGGGCCCGTGCTCGTGCGGCGGCTGCGGACAGACCTCCTCACAGGCCTGCGCCTCCTCGCCGTGGGCGTGGTGGTGATGGATCATGCGGCTGAGCGGCCATGTGGCGAGGAAGACCGCGATCGCGCAGACCACGATCGTCGCGCCGGAGGCGGTGTCCCAGTAGAAGGATCCGACGGTGCCACCGAAGGCCACCACCGCGCCGATGGCCATGGCCCCGAGCAGGCTGTTGCGGAAGCTGACGAACAGGTTCTGAGCCGTCGCCACCGGGATCACCATCATGGCGCTCACCAGCAACAACCCGACGGTGCGCATGCTCATCGTCACGGTCAGGGCCGCGACCACCACCACCAGCAGGTTCAGCCAGCGCACGCGCAGCCCGAGCACCCGGGCGAAGTCCTCGTCCGCGCACACCGCGAACAGCCTGGGCCACAGCCCGACGCACAGGACCAGCACGGCCACGGCCAGCACGGCGACGGTGCGCACGTCGGAGTCGCTGATGGAGGTGAGGGAGCCGAACAGGAACTGCGACAGCACACCAGCGCCCTGGCCGCCCAGACCGGCCATCATCACACCAGAGGCCAGCCCCCCGTAGAAGAGCACGGCCAGGCCCACGTCGCCGGTGGCCCTGCCCTGCTGGCGCAGCAGTTCGACGACCACCGCACCGACCACGCAGGTGGCCACGGCCAGCGGCAGGGGAGCGGTGCTGGTGAGGAAGCTCAGCCCCACACCGGCAACGGCGACGTGGCCCAGGCCGTCACCCAGCAGGCTGAGGCGGCGTTGGACGATGTAGGTGCCGATGGCCGGCGACATGAGCCCCGACAGGAAGGCGGCGATGAGGGCGCGTTGCATGAAGGCGGCGCCGAAGATCTCGTTCACGTGAAGCTCCGGGTGGGGTCGCCGAGCGCCAGGGTGGCGGTGCGGAACTGGTCCAGGTCGTGGTGATGATCGGTGCTGTCGTCCCCGGGCAGCAGGTGGCCGTCGTGGATGACCTTGCCCTGGCGCAGCACGATCGAGCGGTCGATCAGCTGGTGGATGGGGCCCAGCTCGTGCAGCACGACGAGGATACCCATGCCCTCGGCCTTGAGCTCGGACAGCACAGAGGCCAGGGAAGCCTGCGAGCTGGTATCGAGCCCCGCCAGGGGCTCGTCGAGCACCAGCAGTTCCGGCCCGGTGCACAGGGCGCGGGCGATGAGGGTGCGCTGCTGCTGGCCGCCCGACAGGCGCAGGAAGGAGCTGTGACGACGCTCGGCCAGCCCGACCCGCTCGAGCGCGGTGTCGATCGCCTCGCGGTCGCGCCGCCGCAGGGGCACGAAGGGGCGCCGGTGGCCCAGCCGTCCCGTCGAGACCACCTCCTCGACGGTGGCATTGGCCAGCTGCAGGCTGCCCCGCTGGGGGACGTAGCCCACCTTGTTCCAGTCGCGGAAGTGGGCCAGGTCGGTGCCGAAGAGTTCGCGGCTGCCGGAGACCACCGGGGTGAGCCCCAGCAGGGTCCGCACCAGGGTGGTCTTGCCCGAGCCGTTGCCGCCGAGCAGGGCGACGGTCTCCTGGGGCATCACGTGGGCGTCGACGCCGGCGAGGATGGTGTGTCCTTGCAGACTGACCACGAGGTCGCTCCCCTTCAGCAGGGGCGCGACCTCGTCGTGGTGTGGTGGCTGTGTCACTGGCATCCGTTCGCGGTCCTGAGGGCCTTGAGGTTGGCCCGCATCACCTCAAGATAGTCCTTCCCCCGCGACTGGTCGTTCAGCGTGGCGACGGGGTCGAGCACCTCGGTGTTGAGCTTGAGGTCGCGGGCGATCGCCTTGGAGTGGGCGGGCGAGGCCTGGGTCTCGTAGAAGATGGTGGTGACGCCGTGTTGCTTGGCCAGCTTCTGGATCTCGGCGATGCGGGCGGGGGAGGGCTCGTCCTCGGTGGACAGCCCGGCGATGCCGACCTGCTCCAGGCCATAGGCCTTGGTGAGGTAGCCGAAGGCCTCGTGGGAGACGATGATGTCCTTGCGCTCGCAGGTGGCCAGTCCGGTGCGGAAGTCCTCGTCGAGGCTGGTGAGCTCCTTGGCCAGGGCCTCGGCATTGGCTCGGTAGGTCTCGGCATCGTCCGAGTCGACCTCGGCCAGCTTCTTCTCGATGCCTTCGGCGATGCGCGACATGTTCTTCGGGTCGAGCCAGATGTGGGGATCGTAGGCGCCGTGGTCGTGGTCGGCGTGCTCCTCGGCGCTCTCGCCCTCGTGCCCGGCCTCGTGCTCATGGCCGGAGGCGATGGGCTCGACGAGGGTCATGGCGTCGATGACGTTCTGGGGGCCGTTCTCGGCGATGGCCTTGTCGATGGAATTGGAGAAGCCCTTGATGTAGACCACCAGGTCTGCCTCGGAGAGGCTGGCGACCTGCTTGGGCGTCAGTTCGACGGAATGGGCGTCGGCGCCCGGGTTGGTGAGGCTCGTGATGGCTGCCTTGTCGCCGGCGACCCGCTCACTGGCGAACTGCAGCGGGTAGAAGGCGGTGACCACCGTCAGCTTGTCGTCGCCGCCGGAGCCAGACTTGTCGGTGCTGCTACCACAGGCGGTGGCGGTGAGGGCGAGGGTGCAGGCTGCTGCTGCGGCGAGGCGACGAAGTGTGGCGTTCATGAGAATGATTATCAACCCAGTGGGGGTGGCGTGCAAATCGAGCCAGCCGCGTCGGCCCGAACCATGGTCCGACGATGCGTCCGACCAGCGAAGGGGGCCCGTAGCCTCGTGTGCGTGATCGTCATCAACCGTTTCCGCGTCCACCCCGCCGAGCGCGCGGGCTTCGAGAACCAGGCGCAGGCCGCCGTCGACCTGCTGCGCACCAAGCCGGGCCTGCAGTCGGTCGACCTGGTGCAGAACCTCGACGACGAGCAACTGTGGGCCCTGGTGAGCCGCTGGGAGAATGTCGGCAGCTATCGCCGCGCCCTGGGTGGCTTCGAGTCCAAGATGACCATCGTTCCCCTGCTCAGCCTGTCGATCGACGAGCCCAGCGCCTATGACGACAGCGAAGAAGTGGGCTTCAACCTGCCGCGCAACGTGTGAGACCCGTCCACGGACTCGCGCCTGACGGCTCCGCGGCGCAGAGCCGATAGGCTGGCCGCAGCGTGAAGACCCCGCCACGTGCGGTGCTTCGCACCCCGGCGTCATCCAGTCGCCGGGCCCATTGAGGACATGGAGATGTAGTGGCACCCAGCACACTCGACAACGTGATCAGCCTGTGCAAGCGACGGGGATTCGTCTTCCCCTGCGGCGAGATCTACGGCGGCACCCGCGCCGCCTGGGACTACGGCCCCCTGGGCGTGGAGCTCAAGGAGAACATCAAGAAGCAGTGGTGGCGCTTCATGGTCACCGGACGCGACGACGTCCTGGGCCTCGACAGCTCGATCATCCTGCCCAAGCAGGTGTGGGTGGCGTCCGGTCACGTCGGCGTCTTCACCGACCCGCTGACCGAGTGCCTCAGCTGCCACAAGCGCTTCCGCGCCGACCACCTCGAGGAGGACTTCGAGGCCAAGCACGGACGCCTGCCCGAGAGCCAGGCCGAGGTCAACTGCCCCAACTGTGGCAACAAGGGCCAGTGGACCGAGCCCCGCGACTTCAACATGATGCTCAAGACCTACCTGGGCGTCCTCGAGGACGAGTCCGGCCTGCACTACCTGCGTCCCGAGACCGCCCAGGGCATCTTCGTGAACTTCAAGAACGTGGTGCAGTCCAGCCGCGCCAAGCCGCCCTTCGGCATCGGCCAGATCGGCAAGAGCTTCCGCAACGAGATCACGCCCGGCAACTTCATCTTCCGCACCCGCGAGTTCGAGCAGATGGAGATGGAGTTCTTCGTCAAGCCCGGGACCGACGAGGACTGGCACCAGTACTGGATCGACCAGCGCACCCAGTGGTACACCGATCTGGGCATCAAGCCCGAGAACCTGCGCCACTACGAGCACCCGCAGGAGAAGCTCTCGCACTACTCCAAGCGCACCGTCGACATCGAGTACAAGTTCGGCTTCGCCGGCAGCGACTGGGGCGAGCTGGAGGGTATCGCCAACCGCACCGACTTCGACCTCAAGACCCACACCGAGCACTCGGGTGTCTCGCTGGAGTACTTCGACCAGGCCGCCAACGAGAAGTACGTGCCCTATGTCATCGAGCCGGCAGCCGGCCTGACCCGCTCGCTGATGGCCTTCATGGTGGAGGCCTACACCGAGGACGAGGCCCCCAACACCAAGGGTGGCGTCGACAAGCGCACCGTGCTCAAGCTCGACCATCGCCTCTCGCCGGTCAAGGCCGCCGTCCTGCCGCTGAGCCGCAACGAGAAGCTCAGCCCCAAGGCGCGCGACCTGGCCGCACAGCTTCGTCGCAACTGGAATGTCGACTTCGACGACGCCCAGGCCATCGGCAAGCGTTACCGTCGCCAGGACGAGATCGGCACGCCGTACTGCATCACGGTCGACTTCGAGACCCTCGAGGACGATGCCGTGACCATCCGCGAGCGCGACACGATGAGCCAGGAGCGCGTCGCGCTCAGCAAGGTGGAGGGCTACCTCGCCCAGCGCCTGGTCGGCTGCTGATCGGCCCGCAACACGAACCGTGCCCGGAATCGTCCGATGTCGAACGATTCCGGGCACAGTTGCATCTGCTCAGCTGTTGCCCGACGAGGCTGCGTTGCGCTCCTTCTGACGGATCAGGTCCAGGGCGATGACCGCGCCCAGCGACCCGGCGCGCAGGCCGAAGGGCAGGTCGGGGGAGAAGCTCATGACGTAGCGCTCGTGGCCCAGCAGGGCGGCGCCGATGCCGGGGTAGCTGCGTGAGACCCTGGCCGCCTCCCCGCCGCGGCCCACGATGCTGAACTCGCGTTCGAAGAAGCTGCCCTGCAGCTCCATCGACTCCTGGCCGATGTTCACGCTGAGCCGCTTCTTGAACAGGGTGAACTCCTTGACCACCTCGCCGAAGCGCTCACCATCAGGACTGAGCAGGTCGAAGGTGTCGCGGCCGAAGTTCGGCACGTCGTCGACCATGAGCACGGTGCCACCGTCGGGATTGGCGACGGTGAGCTGGCGCGAGCCCATGAACATGCGGGAGAGCGCGGAGCCCCGCGTCAGGATGTGGCCCACCTGCTGGCCATGCGCATCCCGGATCGCGAAGTCATCGCGCATGAAACTGGTCACCTGGTCGATGACCAGCACGTCGTAGTCGAGGATCGCCATGGCTCCACGCTCTCACACGCCGGTCACACCGGGGTGGTGTGGACGAACAGTTCCGAGCCCTCTTCGCCGTCATCGGGAGCGCTGAACATGGTGAGCGTCTGGCCCTTGGCCTCGAAGGTGACCGGATTGCGGGTCACGACGTGCTTGTCATCGCTGAACAGCTGGATCGGCACCTCGTTGACCAGGCTGCCGGTGCGGATGTCGAGCAGGGCGACGCCACCGAGCTCGAAGGGCTTGCCGTCGGCATCCTTCAGCCCGGTGATCCCGGTGCAGATCATCGTGCCGCCGCCGACTCTGGACCTGCGGCAGTCGACATGTTAGTTTCATCGCAACAGAAACACCGTCCAATGGAGGATGCCGTGGAATCCCGCGTGGTGCTTGAGAACGACGCCGTCTCGCTCGTACTGACCAGCGACGGACACCTGCCCGAAGTGGTGCACTGGGGATCTCCCATCGGCATCACCGACGCCGCCGGCATCGACACGCTCGTCACGGCAGCCAAGCCCCCACGCGCCAACAACGGCATCCCCGAGGAGGAAGGCCACCGGCTCGCGATCCTGCCCGAACAGTGGGCCTCCTGGACTGGGCACCCCGGCATCAGCGGCTCTCGTCGCGGCCACGGATGGGCCGCGCGCTTCACCGTCGACCAGGTGCTGCTCGACGGCCAGCCCGTCGACGGATTCGTCCGGGCCGAGCGCGGCACCATCACCTGGAAGGCCACCGACCCCGACGCGCAGCTCGCCCTCGACCTGGTCGTGGAACTCACCTCCAGCGACGCCATCCGGATGCGCGCCACACTGACCAACACCGGCGAGGACGGCTACCAGCTCGACCAGATGCTGCTGTGCCTGCCGGTGCCCAGCCGGGCCAGCGAGGTGCTCGACTTCGCCGGACGCTGGGGCAAGGAGCGCAGCCCGCAGCGCGGCACCCTGGGCATCGGAACCCACTGGCGCGAAGGACGGCACGGGCGCACCGGTGCCGACTCCGCCCTGGTGCTGCACCTGGGAACCCCCGGTTTCGGCTTCCAGGAGGGGGAGGTGTGGGCCGTGCACACCGCCTGGAGCGGCAACCACGTCCACTACGCCGAGAAGATCCTCACGGGCGACCAGGTGATCGGCGGGGGAGAGCTGCTGCTGCCCGGCGAGATGGTCCTCGACCACGGCCAGAGCTACATCAGCCCTTGGGTCGTCGCCACCCACGGAACCGGACTGGACGAGATCGCCGCCGTCCACCACCGCTACCTGCGCGAGCGCAGCGACGTCGCCGGCCATCAGCCCGTCGACGCGAAGCGGCCCGTCACCCTCAACGTGTGGGAAGCCGTCTACTTCGACCACGACACCGACCGTCTGCTCGACCTGGCAGAACGCGCCGCGAAGGTCGGCATCGAGCGCTATGTGCTCGACGACGGCTGGTTCGGCGCCCGCCGCGACGACCACGCCGGCCTGGGTGACTGGGTCGTCAGCGACCAGGTGTGGCCGGAGGGGCTGCACCCGCTCGTCGACCGGGTCAACGAGCTGGGCATGGAGTTCGGCCTGTGGTTCGAGCCCGAGATGGTCAACCCCGACTCCGACCTGGCCCGCGCCCACCCCGACTGGGTGATGCAGGTGCCCGGACGGATGCCGCTGCAGTCCCGCCACCAGTGGGTGCTCGACATCGGCATCCCCGGGGCCTACGAGCACGTCAAGAGCCAGATGATGGCGCTGCTCGACGAGTACCGCATCGGCTACATCAAGTGGGACCACAACCGCGACATCGTCGACGGCGGCACCAGCCCCGACGGCCGTCCCGGCGTCCACGAGCAGACCCTGGCCTTCTACCGGCTCGTCGACGAACTGAAGGCCGCCCACCCCGGGCTCGAGATCGAGTCGTGCAGCTCCGGCGGCGCCCGCGTCGACCTCGAGGTGATGCAGCACTGCGACCGGGTGTGGGTGAGCGACAACATCGACCCCACCGACCGCCAGCAGATGATGCGCTGGACCGCGCAGCTGTTGCCGCCCGAGATGCTCGGAAGCCACATCGCCTCCGGCGCCTCGCACACCACCGGCCGCTTCCACGACATCGCCTACCGCGCCGCCACCGCCGTCTTCGGGCACCTGGGCGTCGAGTGGGACCTGGCTAAGGCCACCGACGACGAGATCGCCCAGCTCGGTGCCTGGATCGCCTGGTACAAGGAGAACCGCGAGACACTGCTGGCCGGTCGCACCGTACGCGTCGACCTGTCCGAGGGTGTCTACCTGCACGGCACCGTCACCCCCGACACGGCCATCTACGCCTACACCGAGCTGGACCTGGCACCGGTCTGGTCGCGCGGCATGGTACCGCTGCCCGGCCTCGACCCGGACGCCCGCTACCGGGTGACCCACCTGGAGCTCACCGCGCACGGCCGCGAGCTGCCCGCCCCGGTCGAGATGACCGGCCGCCAGCTGGCCACGCACGGAATCCGCGCTCCGCACGTCAACCCCGAGCGCACCCGGCTTGTGGTCGCCGAGCGGATCGCCTGAGGCCGGGAGGCCGCGGCAGCACAGAACCCCACAGCACAACCGAATCCCACGGGACGCCCCAGCCAGGGACGCCTCCATCCTCTCGACAAAGGAGTCGACGATGTCATCGTCAGCACCAACAGCACCCAGCCCGGCGAGCCCGCCGGGTCGCCGCCGCGTGAAGCGCGGTGGTGACGAGGCGCTTGCCTTCGCCTTCATCCTGCCCGCCCTGATCGGCTTCCTGGTCTTCCTGGCCTGGCCGACGGTGCGCGGCATCTACCTGAGCTTCACCGACTTCAACCTGCTCACCCCGCCCAGCTTCGTCGGGCTGGCCAACTACGAGCGGATGGTGAACGACCCGATCTTCTGGAACTCGGCCGCGGTCACCATCCAGTACGTCATCATCAACATCGGCGTGCAGACCATCGCCGCACTCGTCATCGCCGTCATGATGGACCGGCTCACCAAGTCCACCTTCGTGCGCGGGATCGTCCTGACCCCCTACCTGGTCTCCAATGTGGTGGCCGCGATGGTCTTCCTGTGGATCCTCGACGCGCAGCTCGGCATCGGCAACCAGTTCCTGGTGTGGATGGGCGTCGACCGCATCCCCTTCCTCACCGACGAGAAGTGGGTGATTCCGACCATCGCGCTGATCAATGTGTGGCGGCACATGGGCTACACCGCACTGCTGATCTTCGCCGGCCTGCAGACCATCCCGCCGACCGCCTACGAGGCGGCCAAGATGGACGGCGCCAGCGAGGTGCAGATGTTCTTCCGCATCACCATGCCGCTGCTGCGCCCGATCCTGGCGCTGGTGCTGATCATGACCGTGATCGGCTCCTTCCAGGTCTTCGACACCGTCGCCGTCACCACCAATGGTGGCCCGGTGAATGCCTCGCGGGTGCTGCAGCTGTACATCTACAACATGGCCTTCGGACGCTTCCAGTTCGGCTATGCCTCGGCCCTGTCGGTGGCGCTGCTCGTCATCCTCATGGTCATCACCGTCATCCAGTACCGGCTCACCAGGGCCGGCGAGACCGATCTGAGCTGAGGCCACCATGTCGCACACCGCTCCCGAGACCCGTACCCACGCGCCCGTCACCGACGACGAACTCGCCGCCGCCGCCAAGCCCAGGCGCCACTTCAGCTGGGGCAAGGCCCTGGCCTGGCTCGTGATGGGCCTGATCATCCTGGTGACGCTGTTCCCCTTCTACTGGATCCTGCGCACGGCCCTGTCCACCAACCCGTCGCTGATCGCCAACCCCACGCAGTTCACCCCGCCCGAGGCCAGCCTGGACGGATTCCGTCGCGTCTTCGGCCTGCAGACTGGCGAGGCCGCGATCGCCGCCGGCGGCTCCGGCCAGAAGATCAACTTCTGGCTCTACCTCAAGAACTCCATCGTCGTGGCCACCCTGGTGACCGTCGGCCAGGTCTTCTTCTCCGCGATGGCTGCCTACGCCTTCAGCCGGCTGCACTGGAAGGGCCGCGACTTCTTCTTCGGCCTCTTCCTGGCCGGGCTGATGGTGCCGACCATCTTCACCTTCCTGCCCAACTTCGTGCTCATCAAGGAACTGGGACTGCTCGACACCGTCCTGGGCATCTCGCTGCCGACGATGATCATGACGCCCTTCGCTGTCTTCTTCCTGCGGCAGTTCTTCGCCAACATCCCCGTCGAGCTGGAGGAGGCGGCGCTGCTGGATGGCTCCAGCAAGATCCGCAACTTCTTCACCCTTGTCCTGCCGATGAGCGCCGCTCCCATCGCGACCCTGTCGATCCTCACCTACATCGCGGCGTGGAATGACTACTTCTGGCCGCTGATGGTCAGCTACACCGACCACTCCCGCGTGCTCACTGTCGGCCTGGGCATCTTCCGCTCCCAGACCCCACAGACGGGCCCCGACTGGGCCGGCCTGATGGCCGCCACCCTGGTCGCCGCGCTGCCGATGCTGCTGCTCTTCGCAGCCTTCGCCAAGCGCATCGTCAACTCCATCGGCTTCAGCGGAATCAAGTGAGGCACCCCATGCGACCCACCAACAAGATCGCCGCGGCCCTGGTGGCCGCCGCCACGGCCCTCAGCCTGGGGCTGGCCGGATGCAGCGGACCCGCCGAGCAGGAGGGCACCAGCACCAGCAGCAATGTCATCGACTACTGGCTGTGGGACTCCGCGCAGCAGCCCGGCTACCAGCAGTGCGCCAATGACTTCCAGAAGGCCAATCCCGGGCTGAAGGTGAACATCACCCAGATGGGCTGGGACGACTACTGGAGCAAGCTCACCGCTGGCTTCATCGCCGACCAGGCCCCCGACGTGTTCACCAACCACCTGTCCAAGTACGCCCAGTTCGTCGACCTCGGCGTGCTGCTGCCCCTGGACGACTTCGAGGCCACCAGGGACATCAAGTCCGAGGACTTCCAGGAGGGGCTCGGAGACCTGTGGATCGGCCAGGACGGCAAGCGCTACGGGGCGCCGAAGGACTGGGACACCGTCGCCTACTTCTACGACAAGAACATGACGGACAAGGCCGGGATCAGCACCGATCAGCTGCAGAACATGACCTGGAATCCCGACGACGGCGGCAGCTTCGAGAAGGTCATCGCGCACCTGACCGTGGACAAGAAGGGTGTGCGCGGCGACGAGCCCGGCTTCGACAAGGACAATGTCGCCGTCTTCGGCCTGGCCAGTGAGGGTGCCGGTGGCGAGAACTTCGGCCAGACCCAGTGGGGTGCCTACACCGGAACCCTCGGCTGGGAACCGACCGACAAGAACCCGTGGGGAACCCACTTCCGGATGGACGACCCGCAGTTCCAGAAGGCGCTGGGCTGGTACTACGGGCTGGCCGAGAAGGGCTACATGCCGAAGTTCTCCACCTTCGGACGCGGCAGCGGCTCCTACGCCCAGTTCGCTGCCGGGCAGGCTGCCCTGGCCATGAACGGCTCGTGGATGATCTCCAGCTTCTCGTCGCTGGAGAAGGTCGACCTGAAGCTGGCCCCCACGCCCACCGGCGTCGACGGCAAGCGGTCGTCGCCCTTCAACGGGCTGGCCGACTCCATCACCCGTTTCAGCGACAATCCTGAGGCGGCCGCCAAGTGGGTGGCCTACCTGGCCTCCGACTCCTGCCAGGACGTCATCGGTGAGGCGGGAGTCGTCTTCCCGGCCCGTCCGTCGGGCACCCAGAAGTCGATCGAGGCCCGCCGCAAGGCTGGCCTGGACGTGGCGCCCTTCACCGACCACGTGAAGGACCGCACCACGGTGCTGCTTCCCGTGGTGCAGAACGCGGCGGACCTGAACGCCCTGACCGCGCCCTACTTCGAGTCGGTCTACATCGGCACGAAGAAGCCGGAGGACCTCACAGAGCTCAACAACCAGGTGAACAAGCTCTACGAGATCACCGCGAAGTAACCTCACCCCATGGACATCGCCGAACGACTCGACCCGACCACCCGCCGAGTCGTCCTGGCGGTGCTGCGGCACGGCCCGGTCCCGCGCGTCGAACTGGCGCGTGAGACCGGGCTGTCCTCGCCCAGCCTCACCCGCCTGTGCAAGCCGCTGGTAACCGATGGCCTGTTGGTGGAGGGTGATCCGGTGGCGCTCAACGAGACGGGCCGTCCCTCGGTGCCGCTGGACGTGCAGGCCGACCGTGCCCTCGTGCTGGGCGCCAAGCTGGTGCCCGGTGCGATGCACCTGGTGCTCACCGACCTGAAGGGGGAGGTGCTGGTTTCCGAACGTCGTGACTGCGAGCTGGAGACCCCTGAGGCGGCGGTGGCCGCGCTGGTGGATGCCGTCGAGGGGGTGCGTCATCGGGGACGCCGCGCCGATGCGATCGGGGTCAGCCTCGCCGCGGCCGTGGGGGAGGACCGCGTGGTGCGCAGCGCCGACCTGCTCGGCTGGCCCGACGTGGCGCTGGGTGCGCTGGTGAGCGAGGCGACCGGGCTGTCCTGTGCAGTGGAGAACGACGTCAACGCCTTCACCGTGGCCGAGCACTGGTTCGGGGTGGGGCGGGGTTCTCGAGACTTCCTGGTGGTGACGATCGGCGCCGGCGTGGGTGCCGGGATCATTGCCCGCGACGAGCTGGTGGCCGGGCATTGTGGTGCCGCCGGCATGGTGGGCTGGCTGGTGGGCACCGACGGTCGACGGATGGCGGACGTGCTGCAGACCTCCGCGGTCGAGGCCAGATTGGCGGACGAGGTCAGCGGTCACGTGGCTGCGGATGTGGCACGCGTGGTGGGGGAGCTGGTCGGTCAGCTGGGCGCGGTCGTCGCTCCCGAGCGGGTGCTGGTCTCGGGTGAGGGTGCTGACCTGGGGGAGGACCGGGTCGACGAGGTGCGGGCGGGGGCGCGTGCCTTCGTGCCCTTGGAGGCCTCGCAGCTGAGCATCGGGGCGGTCGGTTTCGACGAGTGGGCCCGTGGTGCCGCGGCCGTCGCGATCAGGTCGGCGCTGCTGGGGTGATGAATTGTGGCGGCCGGGGGCATCGGCTCGTCAGTCGATGGTAGCCCGGATGAGCGCCGTGATCCCGTCGCGGAAGCTCTGGTCCTCCACTGCGGGTCCCGAGGGAATCCCGGCCTCCAGCGCTGCGCACAGTGATGGGTGGAGCTGGGGGTCGGGCTCGGGTGCTGGTGCCTGCGGCAGGTGCACCTGGTTGAGTGCGTGCGCCATGGTGAACATGCTCACCGTGTTCATCAGCTGCACCGCGGTGGGCAGGGGGAGTCCCCGCTCGTGAAGCCCTCCGACGATCTGGTCCAGGATCGTCATGGCCTCGGTGCTGTGGACGTGACGTCCCAGCATGATCGGTAGGGCGTTGGGGTGTTGCAACAGGAGGCTGCGCAACTGCTGCGCGAAGTGCTTGCCATAGGACTCGGGGGTCTTTGTCTCCTCCAGCGCCTCGGTGTTGAGCTGGCAGACGATCTCGTCCCAGGCCGCTTCCAGCAGGGCGTCCTTGGTGGGGAAGTAGTGGTAGATGGACATCGCCTCGACCCTCAGGTGCCGGGCGACCCCGCGAACGGTGAGGGCTTCGATTCCCTGCTGGTCGGCGAGCGCGAGGACCGCTCGGCGCAGCACCGTGCGGTTCAAGCCTGCGGGCACTCCTCGACTGCGCCCCATCGGTGCCTCCTCATCTGCTCCGAAACTTATGGTGTAAGAATAGGGCATTCATACAGTGTAAGAATGATCGGAATGGTTCATGGGGCCCACCGCGTTGTCGCGCAATCGCGACTTCCAGTTC
>NZ_JBHWOO010000099.1:0-31912 GCF_043424415.1 Luteococcus sp.
TGAATGCCCAAGATCCTGCAGTTCGACGAGGAGGCCCGCCGCTCGCTCGAGCGTGGCGTCGACGTCCTCGCCAACACCGTCAAGGTGACCCTCGGCCCGAAGGGCCGCTACGTGGTCCTCGACAAGAAGTTCGGCGCCCCCACCATTACCAACGACGGCGTGACCGTCGCCCGTGAGGTGGAGCTCTCCGACCCCTACGAGAACCTCGGCGCCCAGCTCGCCAAGGAGGTCGCCACCAAGACCAATGACGTCGCCGGTGACGGAACCACCACCGCGACCGTGCTGGCCCAGGCCCTGGTCCACGAGGGGCTCAAGGCCGTCGCCTCCGGCTCCAACCCCGTCGGGCTCAAGCGTGGCATCGACAAGGCCGTCGCGGCCGTCGAGGCCGAGCTGAAGAAGGTCGCCAAGCCGATCGAGACCACCGAGGACATGGCGGCCGTGGCCACCATCAGCTCCCGCGACGAGGTCATCGGCAAGCTCATCGCCGACGCCTTCGACAAGGTCGGCAAGGACGGCGTCATCACCGTCGACGAGTCGCAGACCTTCGGCACCGAGCTCGACTTCACCGAGGGCATGCAGTTCGACAAGGGCTACCTGAGCCCCTACTTCGTCACCGACGCCGACCGGATGGAGGCCGTCCTCGACGACCCCTACATCCTGATCCACTCGGGCAAGATCTCCTCGATGAACGACCTGCTTCCCCTGCTGGAGAAGGTCATCGAGGCCAAGGGCACGCTGTTCATCGTGGCCGAGGACGTCGACGGCGAGGCGCTGAGCACCCTCGTGGTCAACAAGATCCGCGGCACCTTCACCAGCGTTGCCGTCAAGGCCCCGGCCTTCGGTGACCGCCGCAAGGCCATGCTCGAGGACATTGCGATCCTCACCGGCGGCCAGGTCGTCGCTCCCGAGGTCGGCCTCAAGCTCGACCAGGTGGGACTGGAGGTGCTGGGCCGCGCCAAGCGCGTCCTGGTCACCAAGGACAACACCACCATCGTCGACGGCGCCGGCGAGGCCGACGAGGTGCAGGGCCGCGTGGCCCAGCTGCACGCCGAGATCGAGCGCTCCGACTCCGACTGGGACCGCGAGAAGCTGCAGGAGCGCGTCGCCAAGCTGGCCGGTGGCGTCTGCGTGATCCGCGTCGGTGCTGCCACCGAGGTGGAGCTCAAGGAGACCAAGCACCGCATCGAGGACGCTGTCTCCGCGACGCGCGCCGCGATCGAGGAGGGCATCGTCGCCGGCGGCGGCTCCGCCCTGGTGCACGCCTCCAAGGTCCTCGAGGGCGGTCTGGGCCTCGAGGGTGACGAGAAGGTCGGCGTCCTGACCGTGAAGAAGGCCGTCGTCGAGCCGCTGCGCTGGATCGCCGAGAACGGTGGCGAGCCCGGCTACGTCATCGTCAGCAAGGTGGCCGAGCTGGAGCCCGGCAACGGCTACAACGGCCGCACCGGCGAGTACGTCAACCTCATCGAGGCCGGCGTCATCGACCCGGTCAAGGTCACGCGCTCCGCGCTGGCCAATGCCGCCTCGATCGCCTCGCTGCTGCTCACCACCGAGACCCTCGTGGTGGACAAGCCCGAGGACGAGGACGCGCAGGGCGGTCACCAGCACTGAGCTGATGGGGGGAGCGAGCTCCCCTTGAACACCCGGAGGGGTTCCCACGGCACCACGTGGGAACCCCTCCGGGCGTTTTGGCCCGCTTCTGTGGCGCCAGAGCGGTGATGGCCTACGCTTGGCAAATCTGGAACGTTCCCATGCCTTGGAAAAGTGGTGCTGCCCAGGAGCTGCAGGATGCGACGTCCAGATCGTGAAGCAACCACGGCGCACCGCGCCTCTTCGAAAGGGACGCAATGTCCACAACTGCTCCCGTCTCGCGGACGAAGTCGGCCCAGGCCGGCGTCCAGCGCTTCGGCACCTTCCTCTCGGGCATGGTCATGCCCAACATCGGCGCCCTGATCGCCTGGGGTCTGATCACCGCTCTGTTCATCGAGAAGGGCTTCTTCCCGGTCGGCCAGATCGGCGGCTTCGGCACCAGCATCATTCGCGGCGTCGAGACGCCCAATGGTGGCCTGGTCGGCCCGATGATCAACTACCTGCTGCCCCTCCTGATCGCCTTCCAGGGCGGCAAGATGGCCTATGACAACAACACCCGCGGCGGTGTCATCGGCGCCATCGCGACGGTTGGCGTGATCGTCGGCGTGCCCGGATACCCCATGTTCATCGGCGCCATGGTCATGGGCCCGCTGGGCGGCTGGACCATGAAGAAGCTGGACCAGCTCTGGGACGGCAAGGTGAAGGCCGGCTTCGAGATGCTGGTCAACAACTTCTCGGCCGGCATCTGGGGTGCCATCCTGGCCATCTTCGGCCTCTTCGCGGTCAGCCCCCTCGTGCACGGCCTGATGACGATCCTGACCAATGTCGTGGGTGTCCTGGTGCGCAACAACCTGCTGCCCCTGACCTCGCTCTTCATCGAGCCGGCCAAGGTCATGTTCCTCAACAACGCCATCAACCATGGCGTGCTGACACCGCTGGGTGCCTCCGAAGTGGCAACCGCGGGCAAGTCGATGCTCTTCCTGCTCGAGGCCAACCCCGGTCCGGGCCTCGGCGTCCTGCTCGCCTTCATGCTCTTCGGAAAGGGTGCCGCCAAGGCCTCGTCTCCGGGTGCCGCCCTGATCCACTTCTTCGGTGGCATCCACGAGATCTACTTCCCCTACGTGCTGATGAAGCCTGCCCTCGTGCTGGCGACCATCGCCGGCGGTGCCACCGGCGTCGCCACCAACATGCTGCTGAAGACGGGTCTGGTTTCGGCCGCCGCCCCCGGCTCGATCCTGGCCATCGGCGCGATGTCGGCCAAGGGTGACCTGCTCAAGATCCTCCTGTCGATCCTTCTGGCCACAATCGTCTCCTTCCTGGTGGCTGCCGCCATTCTCAAGACCGACAAGTCCGACGGCGACCTGTCCAAGGCCACCGCCGAGATGGAGGCCATGAAGGGCAAGAAGTCCTCGGTCGCCGGCAACCTGGCCGGCACTACCGCCGCGCCCAAGGGCGAGATCAAGAACATCGTCTTCGCCTGCGATGCCGGCATGGGTTCCTCCGCGATGGGCGCCTCGGTGCTGCGCAACAAGATCAAGGAGGCCGGCTACGGCGACATCAAGGTCACCAATGCCGCCATCGCCAACCTGACCGACGACTACGACATCGTCGTCACCCAGGAGACCCTGGCCACCCGCGCGGCCCCCAAGGTGCCCTCGGCCACGCTGCTGACCGTGGACAACTTCATGAACTCGCCTCGCTACGAGGAGGTCGTGGAGATGATCCGCACCCAGCGCTCCGGCGCCGGCCAGGCCGCCCCGGTGGCCGCCGCGCCCGCCGCCGTCGAGGAGGCTCCGGCCCAGACCGCGCCCGGCGCCGAGATCCTGGCCCACGAGAGCATCAAGCTCGGCGCGAAGGCCCTCGACAAGGGCGACGCGATCACCCAGGCCGGGCAGCTGCTCGTGGCCCGTGGTGCCGTCGACGACGCCTATGTCGATGCGATGCACAGGCGTGAGGAGACGGTCAGCACCTACATGGGCAACTTCCTGGCCATCCCGCACGGTACCAACGATGCCAAGGAACACATCTTGAGCTCCGCGATGAGCTTCATCCGCCTCGACCAGCCGCTGGACTGGAATGGCAAGGAGGTCAAGTTCGTCGTCGGCATCGCGGGCAAGAACAAGGAGCACCTGCAGATCCTGGGCAAGCTCGCCAAGATCTTCTCCAACAATGAGTCGGTCGATGCCCTCGAGAAGGCCACCTCGGCCGACGAGGTCGTCGCGATCCTCGGAAAGGTGAATGCATGACCACCAAGAAGGCCGTGCACTTCGGTGCGGGCAACATCGGTCGCGGATTCGTCGGCCTCCTGCTCGACGAGGGCGGCTACGAGCTGACCTTCGCCGACGTCTCGGAGGCGCTGATCAACCAGCTCAAGGCCGCCGACAGCTACACGGTGCACGAGGTGGGTGAGGGAGGCCAGGACCACGTCATCGGTGGCTTCAAGGCCCTCAACTCCAACACCGAGTCCGAGGCGCTGACCCAGGCGATCGCCGAGGCCGATGTCGTCACCTGCGCCGTGGGCCCGAACATCCTCAAGTTCATCGCGCCCGCGATCCGCGCCGGTATCGACGCCCGCAGCGCCGATGCGCCGAAGATCGTGGTGATGGCCTGTGAGAACGCGATCAACGCCACCGACAACCTCAAGGTCTTCATCCTGGACGACCAGCCGGGGGACGTGTCGGCCGACTCTGGAGGCCGCCAGGAGATCGAGTCCAAGGCGATCTTCGCCAACACCGCCGTCGACCGCATCGTCCCCAACCAGCCCGAGGGCATGGGTCTGGACGTCAACGTGGAGCCCTATTTCGAGTGGGCGATCGAGGAGCCGGCCTTCGGCGGCAACCTGCCGTCGATCCCCGGCGCGACCTTCGTCGAGTCGCTGGCGCCCTACATCGAGCGCAAGCTGTTCACGGTGAACACCGGCCATGCCGCCACCGCCTACTTCGGCACCGAGGCCGGCATCGAGAAGATCTCCGACGTCCTGGCCGATGAGGAGCTCAAGGCCAAGGTGTACGCGGTGCTGCAGGAGACCAAGGCGCTGCTGGTGGCCAAGTACGGCTTCGAGCCCGAGGTGCAGGAGGCCTACGTCACCAAGATCCTCAAGCGTTTCGCCAACAAGGACCTTCCCGACACCACCACCCGGGTGGGGCGTTCCCCGCTGCGCAAGCTCTCGCGCCACGAGCGTTTCGTCGGCCCCGCCGCCGAGCTGGCCGAGCGCGGCATGGAGTCGAAGGCCTTGCAGCAGGCCATGCTGGGCGCCATGCTCTTCGACGTCGCCGAGGATGCCGAGTCGGTGAAGGTGGGCGAGATCCTCGCCGCCAACACCCCCGAGGCTGCGGTGACCGAGCTGACCGGGCTGGATGCCTCGCACCCGCTGTTCGAGCAGCTGGTCGAGGTGGCTCGCCAGGGCAAGGCCCAGCGCGGCTGAGCCAGCCCGCCTGAGCAGAACAGAACACACGATGGCCGTCCTTCATTTGGAGGGCGGCCATCGCCCTGTGTTGGACGGTGGCGGATCACTACTGGTGCAGCTCGCCCAGGATGCCGTGGAACTCTGCCTTGCCCTCCAGGCCGATGCCGGGAAGCGCGCCGGGAGCGACCCGGCTGTGGCGGATCACCGCGTCGTCGGTGAAGCCGCCGGTGCACCGTTGGGTGTACCTGACCGCCCACAACCAGTTGATGACCGACCTGCTGGACGACCTGCGGGCCAAGTCCGACCGTTACCGTGGCCCGGGCGTGCGACTGCCCCAAGGCGACCCGGCGGAAGTGTCCGTCGGCCTGGATAGGATGGGTCCACTCCCAAGCGCGAAGAGGTGGTCTGTAGTGTCCAGTGCCGATTTCAGTGACCTGACCGGGTCCGGTGTCCCCGACAAGTTCCTTCCCCTGGGCCTGACCTATGACGACGTCCTGCTGCTGCCCGGCGAGACCGACGTCATCCCCTCCGAGGTGGACACCACCGCCCAGCTGACCCGCGGCCTGCGGATCCACCTGCCGCTGATCAGCGCCGCGATGGACACCGTCACCGAGAGCCGGATGGCGATCGCCATGGCCCGTCAGGGAGGCCTGGGCATCCTGCACCGTAACCTGTCGATCGCAGACCAGGCCTACCAGGTGGACCTGGTCAAGCGGACCCAGACCGGACGCATCACCAACCCCGTCACCATCGGCCCCGACGCGACGCTGGAGGAGCTCGACCAGCTGTGCGGCCAGTACCGCATCTCGGGCCTGCCCGTGGTCGACGAGGAGAACCACCTGCTGGGAATCTGCACCAACCGCGACCTGCGCTTCACCCCCGTCGACCAGTGGGCCACCACCAAGGTGCGCGATGTGATGACCTCGCAGCCCCTGTTCACCGGCCGTGACGACATCACCAATGAGGAGGCCACCGCGCTGCTGCGCCAGAACAAGCGTGAGCGCCTGCCGCTGGTCGACGGCGAGAACCGCCTCACCGGCCTGATCACCGTCAAGGACTTCGTGAAGTCCGAGCAGTACCCCGACGCCTCCAAGGACTCCCATGGCCGCCTGATGGTGGGCGCCGCGGTGGGCTATTTCGGGGACTCGTGGGAGCGCGCCACCACCCTGATCGAGGCCGGTGTCGACGTGCTGGTGGTCGACACCGCCCACGGCCACGCACGCCTGCTGCTCGACATGATCCGTCGCCTCAAGGGCGACCCGGCCACCCAGCACGTTCAGATCATCGGCGGTAATGTCGCCACGCGCGGTGGCGCCCAGGCGCTGGTCGATGCCGGCGTCGACGCCGTCAAGGTGGGCGTGGGGCCCGGCTCGATCTGCACCACCCGTGTGGTCGCCGGTGTCGGCGTCCCGCAGGTCACGGCCGTCTACGAGGCAGCCCAGGCCTGCCGCCCCGCCGGCGTGCCGGTGATCGCCGACGGCGGCCTGCAGTACTCGGGCGACATTGCCAAGGCACTGGTGGCCGGCGCGTCCACCGTGATGGTGGGCTCGCTGCTGGCCGGGTGCGAGGAGAGCCCCGGCGAGACCGTCTTCATCGCCGGCAAGCAGTACAAGCAGTACCGCGGCATGGGCTCGCTGGGTGCGATGAGCAGCCGCGGGAAGAAGTCCTATTCCAAGGACCGCTACTTCCAGGCCGACGTCACCAGCGACGACCAGCTGATCCCCGAGGGCATCGAGGGCCAGGTCCTCTACCGCGGACCCGTCGGCCAGGTGGTGCACCAGCTGGTCGGTGGCCTGCACCAGTCGATGTTCTACGTCGGTGCCCGCAACCTCGACGAGCTCCATGACCGTGGCCGCTTCGTGCGGATCACCCCGGCCGGGCTCAAGGAGTCGCACCCGCACGACGTGGCCAACATCGCCGACGCCCCCAACTACTCGCGCTGACGCGCCCCATCCGACGAAGGATCAACATGTACGACTTCGGTCGCAGCAAGCGCGCCACCCGGGCCTATGGCTTCGACGACATCTCGATGGTGCCCACCCGCCGTACCCGCGGGCTGGACATGGTGGACCTCACCTGGAAGATCGACGCCCTGAGCTTCGACTTCCCGATCATCGGCGCGCCAATGGACTCGGTGATGAGCCCCGCCACCGCCATCCAGATGGGCCGCCTGGGCGGTCTCGGCGTGCTGAACCTCGAGGGCCTGTGGACCCGCTACGAGGATCCCCAGCCGCTGTTCGACGAGCTGAATGCCATCACCGACCAGGTGCAGGCCACCCGCTTCATGCAGCAGATCTACGCCGAGCCGATCAAGGCGGAGCTGATCACCGAGCGGATGCGCGAGATCCGCGAGGCCGACGTCCCCGTCGCCGGCTCGCTGAGCCCCGCGAATGCGCGTGAGTTCTCCGGCGTGGTCGAGAAGGCGGGCGTCGACTTCTTCGTCATCCGCGGCACCACCGTCTCGGCGGAGCACGTCAGCCAGGCCGAGGAGCCGCTGGACCTCAAGCGCTTCATCCGCACCCTGGAGGTGCCGGTGCTGGTGGGCGGCTGCGCCACCTACCAGGGCGCCCTGCACCTGATGCGCGCCGGTGCCGCCGGCGTGCTGGTTGGCTTCGGCGGCGGTGCCGCCCATGCCCAGCGCGACGTGTTGGGCATCGAGGTGCCGATGGCCTCCGCGATCGCCGACGTGGCCGAGGCCCGTCGCGACTACATGGACGAGTCGGGCGGACGCTATGTCAGCCTGCTCGCCGACGGCTCGGTGGGCCGCTCGGGTGACATCGCCCAGGCCATCGCCTGCGGTGCCGATGCCGTAATGGTCGGCGCGCCCCTGGCCCGCGCGACGGAGGCCCCCGGCAAGGGATGGCACTGGGGTGCCGAGGCCTGGCATGCCAGCCTGCCCCGCGGTGAGCGCGTGCACTTCGAGACCGTGGGCACCTTCGAGGAGGTGCTGGTGGGGCCGTCGCACATTCCCGACGGCACCATGAACCTGGTGGGGGCGCTTCGTCGCTCGCTGGCCTCCTGTGGCTACACCGACGTCAAGCAGTTCCAGCGCATCGAGCTGGTCGTGCGCTGACCACGCCGTGCACCGCTAGGCCCCGTCCCATGCTGTGGGACGGGGCCTCTCGTCTGGTTAGGGTTGCACCATGACTGAGGCCACCAGCACCGATGCGCCCGATCCCGAGCTCCTGCGGCTGCGCTCCAGCATCGACAACCTCGATGCCGCGCTGGTGCACCTGCTGGCCGAGCGCTTCAAGGTGACCCAGCGGGTGGGGGAGCTGAAGGCCACCAAGGGGCTTCCCCCGGCCGACCCGCAGCGCGAGAAGCGCCAGATCGAGCGCCTGCGCGCCCTGGCCGTCGACGCCCAGCTCGACCCCGAGTTCGCGGAGCAGTTCCTCACCTTCATCGTCACCGAGGTGGTCCGCCACCACGAGAAGATCGCCCGCGAGCAGGGCTGAGGGGCTGTCGAGGTCTCCAGCAGCACACTGAACCTCTTGCGGTCCTTGTGTGCGTTGGTATCAACGCACAAGGCCCACAAGGTTCGTGCGCGACGGCGCCGGGCCTACTGCACTTCGAAGCTGGCATGCAGGTCGGCCGCGGAGCTGCCACCCACCCAGACGTCGAAGGTCGACGCATCCTGCACCCAGTCGCGGGTGACGGCGCTCCAGTGGCGCAGCTCGTCGGGGCCGAGCTCGAAGCTGAGTTCGGTGCTCTCGCCCCCGGCCAGCGTGACGCGCTGGAAGCCCTTCAACTCGCGCACGGGACGGGTCGAGGTGCCGTACCGCTGGTGGAGGTAGAGCTGGGCCACCTCGTCGGCCTCCCGGTCCGAGGTGTTGGTGATTGTGACGTGCACCGTCGCGGTCCCACCCAGGGGCACCCGGGCGGGCTCCACCCGCAGGTCGGAATAGTCAAAGCTCGCATAGGACAGACCGTGCCCGAAGGGGTACAGCGGCGTGGACTCCTCGTCCCAGTAGCGCTCGTGCGCGAACTCGGGCTGGAAGGTCGTGTAGTGCGAGAGCGACATCGGCACCTGTCCGACGCTGCGCACCCACGTGAAGGGCAGGCGGCCGGCGGGGGAGACGTCCCCGACGAGCGCACGGGCGACGGCTTCACCGCCACGGCTGCCCGGGTACCAAGCCTGCAGGATCGCGGGCAGGTGCTCGTCGGCCCAGCGCAGGTCGAGCGGGCGGCCGCTGACCAGCACCAGCACCACCGGGGTGCCCGTGGCCGCCAGGCGCTGCAACTGCTCCAGATGCCGACCGGGAAGGTCGAGGTGGCTCACCGAGGCCCGCTCGCCGATCTGGTTCTGGCGCTGGCCGCTGACGACCACCACCACGTCGGCCGCCTCGGCCAGGGCGACGGCACGCTCGATGGCCGCGTCGTCGTCGTAGTCGGGGCCGGTGACGGCGGGTTCGGGCTCCATCGCGTCGAACATCGAGGGCTGCAGCCGGTCGGGGATGCAGGCGCCGGGCTCGTGGCGCACCTCGATCCCGTCGCCGAGCCGGGCCCGCAGCCCGTCGAGGATGGTGACGGTCTCGTCGAGGTCGAAGTCGAAGATCCACGGCCCGAGGGTGTCGCGGGCACTGTCGGCCAGCTGTCCCACGACGGCCACGCTCTTGAGCGAGGAGGCGTCCAGCGGCAGCAGGCCGCCATTCCTGAGCAGCACCAGGGACTCCTCGGCGGCCTGGCGGGCCACCTCCCGGTGCTCGGGTGCCGACAGCACCGCCTGGGTGCGGGAGGCGTCGGCGTAGGGCTGGTCGAACAGGCCCACCCGGAACTTGGCGGTCAGCACCCGGCGCACCGCCTGGTCGAGTTCGGCCTCGCTCACCCGGCCATCGACGATCGCCTGCGGCAGGCGGGAGTAGGCGGGATCGGCCATGGTCATCTCCATGTCGAGCCCGGCATGCAGGGCTCGCGCGGCGGCGTCCTGGAGGTCCTTGGCGAAGTGCTGTGTGGCCAGGGAACGCACGGCATTCGCGTCGGAGACGACGAAGCCCTCGAAGCCCATCTCGCCGCGCAGCACCTTGGTGAGCAGCCACCGGTTGCCGCTGGCGGGAACGCCGTTGAGGTCCATGTAGGCGCTCATCACCGTCGCGGCGCCGGCCTCGACCGCGGCCCGGAAGGGCGGCAGGTGGACATTCCACAGCTCCGCGTCGGAGATGTCGGAGTCCTCGTAGTCACGCCCGCCGGTGGCGGCGCCGTAGCCGGCCAGGTGCTTGGGGCTGGCCAGCACCGACTCGGGGCCGAAGCGGCCCTCGGTGGTCTGCCCCTGGAAACCGCGCACCTGCGCCGCGGCCATGGCGGCACCCAGGCAGGGGTCCTCGCCGGCGCCCTCGATGATGCGGCCCCAGCGGGGGTCGCGGGCGATGTCGACCATGGGTGCGAAGGTCCAGTGCAGGCCGACGGACCGGGCCTCGCGGGCAGCGACCCGCTGGGCGGCCTCGGCCAGCTCGGGGTTGAAGGAGGCGGCGACCGCCAGCGGGGTCGGCATCACGGTGCGGAAGCCGTGGATGACGTCGAAGCCGAAGAGCAGCGGGATGCCGAAGGGTGAGCGCTCGACGGCCAGCTGCTGCAGGCGGTTGGCGGTCTCGACGTCACGCACGAAGAGCACTGACCCGGCACGTCCGTCGATGATGGCCTGCTCCACCTCGTCGACGTCATTGTCGGAATTGGCCTGTGCGGCCTCCGGGTTGCCGAAGTAGAAGAACTGGCTCACCTGCCCGGCCTTCTGTTCCAGGTCCAGGCGGGCGAGAAGGTCGTCGACCCTCTGCTCGATGGGCAGTTCCGGGTTGCGGAAGGTCTCGGTGGCCATGGTTGTCCTCCATCGGGTGCGTCGGTGCACGCCGGCTCGCGGATGTGGTTACCACAAGGTTAGTTCTTGTGCTGACGGGACGGAAGCCTCGTGGAAATCCAAAGCCGAGGGCCCTCCCCACAGGGGGAGGGCCCTCGGCCAGGTGCGGCAGGCCCCGCTCGGTTCAGCAGGTCCCGCTCGGTTCAGCAGGTGCCTGTCAGTTCATCAGGTCGGAGTACAGCACGGTCGACAGGTAGCGCTCGCCGAAGTCGGGCAGCACGACGACGATGGTCTTGCCGGCCATCTCGGGGCGCTCGGCGATGGCCTTGGCAGCCACCAGGGCGGCACCGGACGAGATGCCCACCAGCAGGCCCTCCTCCTTGGCGGCGCGACGGGCCATCTCGATGGCCTCCTCGCCCTTGACGTCGAGGACCTCGTCGATGATGTCGCGGTTCAGGATCTCGGGCACGAAGTTGGCGCCCAGGCCCTGGATCTTGTGCGGGCCCGCGGTGCCCTCGGTCAGCAGCGGGCTCTCGGCGGGCTCGACGGCGAAGAGCTTGACCTCGGCCTTCTGGGAGCGCAGGTACTCGCCGGCACCCGAGATGGTGCCGCCGGTGCCGACGCCGGCGACGAAGGCGTCGACCTGGCCGTCGGTGTCGGCCCAGACCTCGGGACCGGTGGTGGTCTTGTGGATCTCGTAGTTGGCCTGGTTGGCGAACTGACGGGCCTGCACGCCTCCGCGCTCCTTGGCGATCTCCTCGGCCTTGGCGACGGCACCCTTCATGCCCTCGGCACCCGGGGTGAGCACCAGCTCGGCGCCGTAGGCGCGCAGCAGGGCGCGACGCTCGAGGCTCATCGTCTCGGGCATGCACAGCACCACCTTGTAGCCGCGGGCAGCGCCGACCATGGCCAGGGCGATGCCGGTGTTGCCACTGGTGCCCTCGACGATGGTGCCGCCCGGCTTCAGCTCACCGGAGGCCTCGGCGGCGTCGACGATGGCGACGCCGATGCGGTCCTTGACCGAGTTGGCGGGGTTGTAGAACTCGAGCTTGGCCAGGACAGTGGCGTCGCCCTCGATGAGCTTGTTGATCTTCACCAGGGGGGTGCGGCCCACGACGGCGGTCACGTCAGCAAAAGTGTTCATGCCCCTAGAACAACATGACTCGGTGAATTCTTCCCGCCTCGTCCACGTTTTCGGGACGATTGACCAGGCGAGCCGTCGGTGCCCGGTTTCCCGCCGGGCCGCGGACTCCCTAGAATCAGCCCATGGCCCAAGCACCTGCACAACAGCACGACCTCGTCGTCGTCATCGACTTCGGCGCACAGTACGCCCAGCTCATCGCCCGACGGGTCCGTGAGGCCAAGGTCTACTCCGAGATCATGCCGCACACCGCGACGGTGGAACAGGTGCTCGCGAAGAAGCCCGCCGCCATCATCCTGTCCGGTGGTCCGCAGTCGGTCTACGCCGAGGGCGCCCCTCAGGTGGACCCGGCGCTGTTCACCGCCGGCGTCCCCGCCTTCGGCATCTGCTACGGCTTCCAGGCCATGGCCAATGCCCTGGGCGGCACCGTCGCCCGCACCGGACTGAGCGAGTTCGGTCGCACCCCGGTTGCCGTCACCGAACCCGGCTGCCTGCTGCGGGCAATGCCCAGCACCATGAACATCTGGATGAGCCACGGCGACTCCGTCTCGCATGCCCCCGAGGGCTTCACCGCCCTCGCCCACACCGCCGGCGCCCCCGTCGCGGCCTTCGAGAACGTCGACGCCCGCCTGGCCGGCGTCCAGTGGCATCCCGAGGTGATGCATTCCGAGCAGGGCCAGGCCATCCTCGAGCGCTTCCTGTTCGAGATCGCCGGACTCAAGGCCGACTGGACCAGCGCCAACATCGTCGAGGAGCAGGTCGAGCTGATCCGCGAGCAGGTCGGCGACAAGCGCGTCATGTGCGCCCTGTCCGGTGGCGTCGACTCCGCCGTCGCGGCCGCCCTGGTGCAGCGCGCCATCGGCGACCAGCTCACCTGCGTCTTCGTCGACCACGGCCTGCTGCGTGAGGGCGAGGCCGAGCAGGTGAAGAAGGGCTTCGTTGAGATCACCGGGGTGGACCTGGTCGTGGCCGATGAGCGCGAACGCTTCCTGGGCCACCTGGCCGGTGTCACCGACCCGGAGACCAAGCGCAAGATCATCGGCCGCGAGTTCATCCGCACCTTCGAGGCCACCGCCCGCAAGCTCAATGACGACAAGGACATCGAGTTCCTGGTGCAGGGCACCCTGTACCCCGACGTCGTGGAGTCGGGCGGCGGCGAGGGCGCCAGCAACATCAAGAGCCACCACAACGTCGGCGGCCTGCCCGACGACCTGCAGTTCAGCCTGATCGAGCCGCTGCGCACCCTGTTCAAGGACGAGGTGCGCGCCGTCGGCGCCGAGCTGGGACTGCCCGAGTCGATGGTCTGGCGCCAGCCCTTCCCCGGCCCCGGCCTGGCGATCCGCATCATCGGTGCGGTCGACGAGGAGCGCCTGGCGATCCTGCGCCGGGCCGACGCGATCGCCCGCGAGGAGCTCACCAAGGCCGGCCTGGACCGCGACATCTGGCAGTTCCCCGTCGTGCTGCTGGCCGACGTCCGCTCGGTCGGCGTGCAGGGCGACGGCCGCACCTACGGCCACCCGATCGTGCTGCGCCCCGTCACCAGCGAGGACGCGATGACCGCCGACTGGGGACGTCTGCCCTATGACCTGCTCGAACAGATGAGCACCCGGATCACCAATGAGGTTCGCGAGGTCAACCGCGTCGTGGTCGACGTGACCAGCAAGCCGCCGGGCACGATTGAATGGGAGTGAGGGGGCGACCCCCCCAGACCCCCTCAGGCATGGGCAAGGCCCCCGCGACATTCTCGCGGGGGCCTCGTTCGTGCTCGGGCCGGGTGAGCCCGTCTTTCGGATCAGTGGCGGGGCTCCTCATAGGGGTTGAAGACGGGCTGCCGGGCCGGGGGAGTCTGGCTCGCGGGTGCCTGGCCAGAACGCTTGGCATCATTGTCGGCCTTCCACTGCTTCGCCTTCTCGACGAGCACGTCGGCGCCGGCGCGGTCCGAGCCCTCCTCGGGCATCAGCACCCACAGCAGCGGGTAGAGCCACAGGCCCACCGCGCCCATCAGCACCGCGACGACCATCACCGCGCGGACCACGCTGGTGTCGATCTTGAGGTAGCGTGCGATGCCGGAGCAGACGCCGGCGACCATCCGGTCGTCGGTCGGACGCGCGAGGTTCGGGACGAGTGCCATGACGTGTTCTCCTGTGCTTCTCGGACAGTCGTTCTGTCCTGATGAGTCCATTCTCCGCCCCGCGGCCGTCCCCCGCCATCGGGAGCAACCCTGAACGGCACCCGATCACGCCCCCGTGGGCCCGTCGGGGCTGGCGTCGTGCCCGACGGCGTGTGAACCTTGGAAACACGATGAGCAGTCCTGACCTTCCGGCCCTGCGGCCGCAACCGGAGCCCCCGCGTGCCCGCCGCGACGCCGAGCATGCCGTGCTGGGTGGTGTCTGCTCCGGCATCGCGCAGCACCTGGGCTGGTCACCGCTGCTGGTGCGTGGCGGCTTCGTCCTGCTGGCGGGCATGCAGCTGGTGGGCGTGCTGGTCTACGGACTCCTGTGGGTCCTGATGCCCTCGGCGGCGCAGGGGGACAGCGTCGAGGCCCCTGGGCTGGAATCGGCCCGGCGTCAGCAGATGCGCCCCCAACGGCACAGGGAACTCGCCCGCCCCGACGGCGCCTCGCCTGCCGCCCTGGCCCTGGTCGGTGGCGGGGTGGCCCTGCTGGCCCACCGCTTCGGGACCGGCCCGTCGTCGACGATCTTCTGGCCCTTGGCCTTCGCCGCCGCCGGACTGGCGATGGTCTGGCGGCAGGCCGACGCGCAGGACCTCGCCACCAATCGCACGGCCCCGCAACGGTGGAAGGATGCCAGCCGGCTCCTGGTCGGGCTCGCCCTGGTGGGGGTCTCGGTCTCGATCGTCGCCGCCGGCTGGATCGGCATCTCCCAGCTGCCCCAGGTGCTGGGTTTCGCCGTGCTGCTGGTGCTCGGCGTGGGCATCGCCGGTGCCCCGTGGATCACCCGCTGGCGTCGCGCCTCGCGAGAGGCCCACGAACGGGCCCTGCTCGAACGGGCTCGCGCGGACATGGCCGCCCACCTGCACGACTCGGTGCTGCAGACCCTGGCCCTGATCCAACGCCAGTCAGAGGACCCGAAGGCGGTGGCCCAGTTGGCGCGTCGTCAGGAGAAGGAGCTGCGCACCTGGCTCTACGGCGAGGAGCAGACCGAGAGCTCGCTGACGGTGGCGATGCGCACCGCCGTGGACGAGATCGAGGCCGAGCGCGGCATCGACATCGAGCTGGTCTGCGTCGGCGATGCCGAGGGCACATCCCGCACCGACACGGTGGTGCGCGCCGCGAGGGAGGCCATGATGAATGCTGCCAAGCACTCCGGCGCCGACCGGGTCGACGTCTACTGCGAGGTCGACGACGGCCAGGTGGAGGTCTTCGTCCGCGACCGGGGGGTCGGCTTCGACCCCGAGGCCATCGGGGATGACAGGATGGGTGTCAGGCGGTCGATCCTGGACCGGATGGAACGCCACGGCGGCACCGCCCGCATTCGGTCGGCACCCGGTGAAGGCACCGAGGTGCGCCTGGTGATGGAGATCTGAGGAGTTGGACATGCAAGAGCCTGTCGAGACCGCGACCGAGAGCGCCCCGGCCCACGCGGGACCGTGGCGGATCGTGCTGGTCGACGACCACGCCATGTTCCGCGCCGGGGTCCGTCACGAACTGGGAGACTCCGACCAGGTCGAGGTGGTCGGCGAGGGTGAGGACGTCGACACCGCCGTCCAGGCCATCCTGGAGACCCAGCCCGACCTGGTGCTGCTCGACGTGCACCTGCCGGGCGGCGGAGGGGCCGAGGTGGTGCGACGGGTCCATGCCCAGCAACCCGAACGTCGTTTCCTGGCTCTGAGCGTCTCGGATGCGGCCGAGGACGTGATCGGCGTCATCCGTGCCGGCGCCCGGGGCTACGTCACCAAGTCCATCGCCACGCCGGAGCTGCTGGAGGCCATCGACCGGGTGGCCGGCGGGGATGCCGTCTTCTCCCCGCGCCTGGCTGGCTTCGTCCTGGACGCCTTCAGCGGCTCCATCGACGTGGCCGCCGTCGACGAAGAACTGGACCGGCTCAGCCCGCGCGAGCGCGAGGTGATGAAGCTGATCGCGCGCGGCTATGCCTACAAGGAGGTGGCCAAGGAATTGTTCATCTCGATCAAGACCGTCGAGACCCACGTCTCCAGCGTGCTGCGCAAGCTCCAGCTGTCCAACCGCCACCAGCTCACCAAGTGGGCCACCGACCGCAAGCTGGTCTGAGCCTCACCGGCGCCGATGGGCCATCAGGCCGCCGAGCAATCCCAGAACGATCAGCAGGACGGGCCCGGCGACCATCAGTGTCGATATCGGGACGGGGTGCCCGGTGGCGCGGCCCATCAGCACACCGGTGCAGGCCAGCAAGGCCAGTCCCCACAGCAGGGAGGCGATGTCGCGCGGCTCACGCATGGTCCACCTCCGCATTGGCGCCGGTCAGGTGCAGCGTGACGACCAGCCGCGGGTCCTCGGTCTCGGTGCTGTGCCAGCTCCCGTTCTTGATGCCGGCCAGGCTTTCGCCCCCGTCGAAGTCGACGGTGGCGCCGTTGAGGCGATAGTCGACGCGCACCGGTTCCTCGGGAAGGCGCAGGGTGAGGTCGGCTGCAGTGGCGTGGATGGCCAGCCGGCTGGCGGGGCCGGTTGCGGGCAGGCTGAGGTCGGAGAGGTCCACGCGGCTCTCCTGCGCCGTCACCTCCAGCGGATGTGTGGGCAGCTGGGCCGTGCTCGTCCAGTGCACGTCCACAGGCTCCATGGACGTGGGCGACGGCATCGGCAGCAGCGCCGATCCCAGGACCGCGAGGGCCACCGGCAGCGCCATCCGGGGGCGTGGGAGGCGCAGCAGTCCGGCGAGGACCAAGCTCACCGCGATGACTCCCAAGGACAGGGCGTGCAGGGCCGTGCGCTGGTCCTGCACCGGCAGGGAGGGATCCAGGAGGAAGGGCAGCGCGGCCAGCGCCAGCACCACCAGGCCAAGGCGCCAGGAGGGCCGACGTACCCGACGTGGACGGGGCACCGCAGCCAGGGCCGGGGGCGCCGGCAAGTGGATGGTGCCGGGTCGTGGAGTGGCCGTGGGTCCGATGGTGGGTGCGGGGACGGGTGCCAAGGACGTGTGTGACGGTGACGCGAGAGGCACGGGAGCGGCCTGCTCGAGGGCTGCCAGACGACTGGTCCACGCCTCCACGGCGATGGTGAACTCGGACGAGGGCGTCGGCGCGGGGAGTGCCTCGACCGTGCCGGAGCTGTGGTGGGACTGCCTGCGTCCCAGGGTCACGAGGACGAGCAGCACCAGTCCCGGGGCGAGGGACCACGAGGTCAGGGGGGCTGTCAGCAGGCACAGCAGCAGACTGCCGACCAGACCGGTGGCAAGGAGACGCTGGCGGCTCCACTGGGCCACCTGCGGAGAGAACTGTTCGGCGAGGCTCCGACGATGCCCTTGCTGGGGCAGCACAAGCCAACCCCAAGCGTAGAGCAGCACCCCGAATCCGCCACTGAGAGCCAGCAGCAGGGCGGCGACGCGCACCAGCAGCGGATCGACCTGCCACCGGCGGGCCAGGGCCAGGCAGACGCCCGCGACCATCGCCCCGTCACGAGGACGGTGCAGGTCGGGCAAGAGGGTCTGGTCCATGCCACCATCCTGCGCCAGCCGGCCGCCGTGCACCATCGGGAACAACCCTGAGATCCACCGCGTCCGGACACGGCAACAGGGCCCCGGCAATGCCGAGGCCCTGCTCCCGCCGTGCCAGAGGCGACGGCTGATGTCCTTGAGGGGACGAGCGAGCAGGTCAGACGCGCGAGCTGCGGCCCTGGACCCAACCCCAGATGCCGAGCACGATCAGCGCACCGACGACTGCGATCAGCATGGAGCCGATGTTGAAGCCGCTGACCGACTTTCCGAGGATGGCAGAGCCGAGAAAGCCGCCGACCAGGGCGCCTACGATGCCGAGGATGGTGGTCATGATGAAGCCACCCCCCTGGGTTCCGGGCATGATGGCCTTGGCGATGGCGCCGGCAATGAGACCGAAGACGATCCATGCAATGATTCCCATGATGGTTCTCCTTGAGGAAGCTTGGGGGAAGTCCGTACGCCTTCGACGATAGGCAGCGCAGGGTCCACAAGTCACGCGGGCAGGCACGATTTCATCATCGGCAGAATCACCGATCCGTGTGGCAGCGCCTCAGAAGAGGGGGCGCCAGGGGGCCAGCAGGGCCTCGGTTCCCTTGGCCACGATGGATCGGGCGGCCCACTCGTCCCGGTCCAGTTCCACGCAGTTCTGCTCGTCGACCTCCCAGATCTCCTCCATGCGCGCCGCGACGTCACGGTCGAGAAATTCAGCGTTCACCTCATAGTTGCCTGCCAGGCTCAAACGGTCAAGGTTCGCCGTGCCGATGGTGGACCAGAAGCCGTCGATGGTGCAGGTCTTCGCGTGCACCATCGCCCCCTGGTAGAGGAACAGGCGCACGCCATAGCGCAGCAGGTCGTCGTAGAAGCCACGGGAGAGCCAGTCGGCCACCACGTGGTTCGACTGGGCCGGGACGATGATGCGCACGTCGACGCCGCGCCGCACGGCCGCGAAGAACGCTGCCATCAGGTCGTCATCGGGGATCAGGTAGGCCTGGGTCATCCAGATGTGGTCGACGGCCCGGTCGATCGCCTCCAGGTACATGTTGCGGATCGGGTAGACCGAGATCTTCGGCGTGTTGCGGTGCACGCGCACCTGCGTCGCCCAGGAACGCACCCCGGTCTGGACCAGCTCCATCGTCGAGTCGCGATGGTTGCTCAGCACCCCAACATGCCTCAGGTTCCAGTAGTCGACGAAGGCATTCTCGATCTCGGCCACCCCCGGGCCCACCAGCCGGGCATGGGTGTCACGCCAGCGGTCGGCATAGGTGTCGCCGATGTTGTAGCCGCCGATGTAGGCCACCGCATGGTCCACCACCAGCAGCTTGCGGTGGTCGCGGCCGATACTGCGCGGAGTCGGCACCAGGCTCGCCACCAGCGGGTGGCTCTGGACCAGCACATTGCTGGGAAAGTCGAAGAAGGAGCGCGGCACGACGAGGTTGGCGAACTCGTCGTAGACCACGCAGACCCGCACCCCACGGTCGGCCGCCGCCACCAGGGCGTCCTTGAAGCGCTGGCCGGTCTCGTCGCCCTTCCAGATGTAGGTCTCGAAGTAGACGGCCTCCTCCGCCCGCTCGATGTCGGCCAACATGTCCTCGTAGAGGTCATAGCCGAAGGTGTAGATCGTCACCTCGTCCTTGCCCGCCATGACAGGCGTCGGCTCCGAAGTGGGGAAGCGGTAGGGCTGGCGTCCACGGCGCTTGACCGCGTCGACCACGGTCAGCCCCACCGCGGTGGCGACCTGCAGGCCAAGGACCGTGCCCATCGCGCGGGTGGCGAGGCGGCGGATCGCGGGAGCTGTCATGCCCACACGATAGCGGCACCGCGCAAGCTCGTCCCACGGAGCACGCGCACGAACCGAATAGGGTGTACCTGCCATGAGTGATCTTCCCGAGGACCTGTTCAGCAGCTTCCAGCCCACCTCGCCCGCCATCGCGCAGGCCACCGCGCCCGCCGTCGCGCAGTCCGCGCCACGGGCCCGAGCGCACGTCGACGTCGACGCCCTGCTGGGCGGGCTCAACCCGCCGCAGCGCCAGGCCGTCCTGCACGCCGGCGGCCCGGTGCTGGTGGTGGCCGGTGCCGGCTCCGGCAAGACCCGGGTGCTCACCCGACGCATCGCCCACCTCGTGGCCGCCCGCGACGTCCACCCCGGCTCGATCCTCGCCATCACCTTCACCAACAAGGCCGCGGCCGAGATGAAGAGCCGCGTCATCGAGCTGGTGGGCAACCGCGCCAAGCTGATGTGGGTCAGCACCTTCCACTCGGCTTGCGTGCGGATGCTGCGCGCCGACATCGACAAGTTCGGGATGGACCGCAACTTCTCCATCTACGACGACACAGACGCCAAGCGCCTGATGACCCTGGTGGCTCGCGAGCTGGAGCTCGACCCCAAGCGCTACCCGGTGCGCGCCATCATGAACTGGGTCAGCAACTGCAAGAACGAGCTCATCGACCACGAGGCGGCACTGGCGCGCTTCAGCGAGGGCAACGAGAAGGTCCACGCGCAGGCCTATTCCGAGTACCAGCGACGTCTGGTCGCGGCCAATGCACTCGACTTCGACGACCTGATCATGACCACCGTGCACCTGCTGCAGGCCTTCCCCGAGGTGCGCGAGGGCTACCGCCGCCGCTTCCGCCAGGTGCTGGTCGACGAGTACCAGGACACCAACCATGCCCAGTACCAGCTGATCCGCCAGCTCTGCGGCGAGCTGGACGGGGCCACCGAGCAGGCGATGGGCAACAGCCCCCGGGTCAGCGCTCCCGAGCTGATGGTGGTGGGCGACTCCGACCAGTCCATCTACGCCTTCCGTGGCGCCACGATCCGCAACATCCTCGACTTCGAGAGCGACTTCCCCGGTGCCGACACGATCCTGCTGGAACAGAACTACCGCTCCACCCAGAACATCCTGGCGGCGGCCAATGCAGTGATCGGGCACAACCCGAACCGTCCCGAGAAGCGGCTGTGGAGCGACCAGGGCACTGGCGCACTGGTGACCGGCTACGTCGCCGACACCGAGCACGACGAGGCCCAGTTCATCGCCAACGAGATCGACAAGCTCGTCGACGAGGGCAAGGCCCGCCACGGCGAGGTGGCCGTCTTCTACCGCACCAATGCCCAGTCGCGTGCCTTCGAGGAGGTCTTCATCCGCGTCGGACTGCCCTACACGGTGGTCGGTGGCGTGCGCTTCTACGAGCGCAAGGAGATCCGCGACGCCATCAGCTACCTGCGGGCGATCGCCAACCCGGCCGACGACGTGAGCGTGCGACGCATCCTCAACGTCCCCAAGCGGGGCATTGGCGACCGCGCCGAGGCCGCCATCGACCAGCTGGCCCAGTCCGAGCGGATTCCCTTCTCAGAAGCCCTGAACCGGGCCAGCGAGGCCCCCGGTATCGCCACCCGCAGCTTCAAGCAGATCAAGGCCTTCGCCGAGATGATGGCCGCCCACCGCCAGATGGTCGTCGACGGGGTGAGGGCCGACGAGGTGCTCACCAGCATCCTCAAGGCCTCGGGTTACCTGGCCGAGCTGGAGAACTCCAAGGACCCCCAGGACGAGACACGCCTGGAGAACCTGGTGGAGTTGGTGGCCGTCGCGGGTGAGTTCGTGGCCGCGGCCCATGCTGTCGACCTGTCCCGGGAGGGGGAGGGGGAGGGGCTCACCGAGGAAGAGGTGGCCCTGCTGCCCGAGCCGGACGACTCGCTGCCGGCCTTCCTCGAGCGCATCGCCCTGGTGGCCGACTCCGACCAGATCCCCGACGCCGATGCCGACGACCAGGGCGTGGTGACCCTGATGACCCTGCACACCGCCAAGGGACTGGAGTTCGACACCGTCTTCCTGACCGGTTTCGAGGACGGCGTCTTCCCGCACATGCGGGCGTTGATGGACCGCGACGAGCTGCAGGAGGAGCGACGGCTGGCCTATGTGGGCATCACGCGCGCCCGCCAGCAGCTCTACCTGACCCGCGCCGCGGTGCGCACCGCCTGGGGATCGCCGCAGTACAACCCCGCCAGCCGTTTCCTGGAGGAGATCCCGGCCGAGCTGATGGACTGGCGACGCACGGGTGCCGCCCTGACCGGGTGGGCCAGCACGTCAGCGACGCGCACCGTGCAGGCTCGCCAGGGTGGTGGCTTCAGCAGCCGCACGCTAGGGGGACGTTCCAGTGGCCCCAGCTTGGGCAGTGGCGCCCCAAAGGTCAAGACGGTGGCGAGCGTCAGTCCGGGGGAGCGGGTGCTGCACTCCACCTTCGGTCTGGGCACGGTGGTGTCCACCTCGGGTAGTGGGGACGCGATGAAGGCCGACGTGGACTTCGGCTCGGCCGGCCTCAAGCGGCTCAGCCTGAAGCATGCCCCGATGGAGAAGCTCTGAGGCAGGCGTCGACCGGGGTGTCCCGGACGCGAAGTGGCCCCACAGACCCAAGGTCTGCGGGGCCACTGTCGTGGTGCTGGGATCAGACGTGCACACCCATGGTCAGCAGGAAGGTGACCGGGTTGCTGGTCGAGTAGACATCACCCGGGGTGGTGCCCTTGGGGTAGTACTCGAAGTGCAGGTGGGGCCCGAAGGTACGGCCCTTCATGCCCACATAGCCCACGACCTGGCCGGCCTTGACGACCTGGCCGGGCTGGACGGTGTAACGGCTCATGTGCGCGTACAGGGTGGAACCGCCGTTGCCGTGGTGCAGGACCAGGGCGGAGTCGCCGGCCCAGCCCTGGCAGCCGCCGCAGTTGGTGGCGGCCACGCCGTCGGCCACGGCATAGATCGGGGTGCCGACCGCGGCCGGGAAGTCCTGGCCGGTGTGCCAGCGTGACCAGGAGCCGTACTGGCCCCAAGAGGCGCCGACGGAGTACTTGCCGGCGGGAAGCGGGGTGGAGCCACCGCCGCCGCTGACGGCGCCGGGGATGGCGTCCATCGGGGCCTCGGTGGGGGCGTCGGCAGGGCGATCGGCCGAAGCAGTCTTGTCGGCCGCCGACTTCTTGTCCGAGGCAGCCTTGTCGGCAGCCTTCTTCAGCTTCGCCTCAGCCTTCTTCTTCTCCTCGGCGATGCGTCCGGCCTCGGCCTTCACGCGCTTGAGATCGGCCTCGATCTGGTCAGTGCGGTTCTCGGCGGCGGCGCCGGCGGCCTCCTCGACGACGGTGTCGTTGACCTCGTCCAGGGTGGCCTGGCGCTCGACGGCACCCTCGGCGGCCACGGCCTTGCTCAGCTCGGTGCGGGCGGCATTGCGCGAGATGGTCCCGCGTCCGGCGAAGGCGGCCAAGGTGCCATTGGACTGGCCCTGCACGCGGCGGGCCTGGGCCACCTGCGACTGGACCTGCTGCTCCATGGTGAGCGGATCCGGAGCCGCGACGGCACGCGTGACGTCCTTGCTGTTCTTGTCGGTGGAGACGGTGGCGGTGTCGACACGCTCCGAGTGCGCCGAGGAGGCGGCGACGACGCCGCCGACGGTGACGACGGCCAGCGCGCTCACGGCCAGCGCGGCGATGCTGCGCTTGAGCACGCCCTTCTCGGGCTCCTGCTCTGCCGTGTCGAGGACGCTGTCGAAGTCGAGCTCGTCAGGGGTCTCGTCGACCTCCAGTACGCGCTTGGCACGTACCCTCCGGAATGGAGTGTGGGACACGGTTCTCCTAGGTGCACAGACAGTGGTCTCATCCTACGGCGTGCGGCTACCCCTGACGAGGTCCTGCCCGGCACGCCCGGACGGTCTCGATCTCTCAAGACTTCGAAACCTTAGCATTTCTCAGGAAGCATAACCCAATTCAGGGTAGCTGTGTAGCGCGCTGGGCGGCCCGCACAGTGACCTGCTGGAACTTGGCCGAACCCAGGTCATAGGAGGTCGAAGGGTTGTTGACCAGGTAGATCACCTTGTTGTCGACCACGGCGACGCCCGTGCGGAAGCGTGCCGTCTCGGTTCCGCCCAAGCTCTGCTGCACCAGCAGGGTGGCCCCCGCCACCTTCTTGCGGCCCACGGAGGAGGTCACCTGAGCAGACTCCGAAACCTTGGCCGTGGCCAGGCGTGAAGGGCAGTTCTTCAGGTTCGAGGCGAGGGTGTTCGCGAACTGGGCCGCCTGACGGGCGTCCTTGAAGGTGAACAGGACCTCGTCCATGCCATAGGTGCGCGGGGCCGCATTGTCCTGGGTCATCTGGTAGGTGCGCTGCTCTCGCTGCGTGGGGCCGGCCACGGAGGCCAGCGTCATGTTCTCGCACTCGCTGCCGGGGGCCACCACGTTCGACGCGTCGGTGACGGTCCACAGGCCCGCGCGCGGCGAGACGCGGGGGATGTCGGAGATGCTGAGCCAGCCCATCGGCTCGGTGGCGGCCGGGATGGCCTCGGCCACCTTCGGTTGCGTGGCGCACCTGCCGGTCGAGCGTGCGCACTGCCGGTTCACCGCCGCGGCGGCGGAGTTGAGCACGTTCGCCGCGGGGGCGGGCTGGTTGGCCTGGGTGACGTCGAGCGCGTGGACGGTGGTGCCGGTGCGCAGCAGCAGGACGGTGTGGTACTCGGCGATGTCATCCTGGCGGGCGACGGTGACCAGCCGGGCCGCGTCCCCGGCATTTCCGACGGCAGTGTTCGAATGGATCCACAGCGGCTCGTTGTCGCAGGCGGCCAGGTTGGTGGCCCGGGCCTCGAAGGCCTTGCTGGCATCGGCGACCGAGGCGAAGTTGTCCACCTGGTGCAGGGCGGCCAGGCCCCTGGTGGAGGTGGTGGTCAGCGTCCGCTGCCGGGTGATCGTCGGATTGGGCTGTCCGGTGGTGTTGGGCTGGCAGATCACCTTCGGTGAGGTGGGCGTCAGCCGGCTCAGCGTGCTGGCCACGGTCCATCCCTGCTTGGGGGTGATGGCCTCGGCATCCTTGGCGGTCAGCAGGTCGGCTTCGGTGACCGCCGGAGGAGTGGTCGCGCTCGGCGTGGGTGTCGGCGTGATCACCACGACGGGCTTGTCGGTCAGCGAGTGGACCACGGCGAAAGCGACCAGGGCTGCGACGAGCGCGCCGGCGAGCCAGGGCAGCCAGGCCATCGGCCGCGAGCCGGGCCGGGCGGCGTGGGCACCGGAGGAGTCGGGCTCGCAGAGACGGCGCTGGGCCGCGGCGGCACCGATCGCTGCGGCGGCGTGCAGGGGGTTGGGCTCCTCGGTGGATCCATCGGCCGTCTCGGCCTCGTCCGGGGTCACCGGCGCTGTGTCCTCGAAGACGTCGATCGGCTCGTCGGGCAGGTCCTCGGTCTCAGTGGACTCCGGGGCCAGCGCGCCGACGATCTCGGAGGTGCGCCGCTCCTCGCCCACGGCGGGGCGCATCCAGGCGCTGTGGTCGCCCGATTCCTCGGCGATGCCCTCGGTTGCTGGGGTGGCTGCATCCTCTGCTGGGGTAGGGTCAGTGCCGCCCTGAGGGGTGTCCACGTCGGCATCGCTGCGGGGATGCTGGCTCTGCTCGTCGTCCACGAGGATCCTCCGGAAGTGCTCGAAGCGGGGCAGGGCCCCTTGTCATGACCTCCACGGAGCTTACCCGGCCTCGTGGCCAGCAGCGGTCATTTGCCGCGCGCACCACCGATCGGAAGGACTTGCACCATGGGATGGCGACGTCAGGCCGACAGGGCTCGTGCCCAGGGGCCGGCCAGCGGGCGGGGCTCCACCACGGCGCAGAACTGGACGATGGGCCGCATCCGCCTGGGCGGCTCGTCCCCGCGTGAGAGGGGCGACGGCTCCCAGGCGCGCTCCGGCCCATGGCTGCCCTGGCCTCTGCTGGCCGTCGGTGCAGCAGTGCTCACCGCCCTCACCGGCTGGTTGCCGCCGGTCCTGCTGGCGGTCATCGGGTGGGTGCAGGCCCCGGACCTGGGTTTCTGGAGCGTGCTCGGACTGGGAACCCGTGGCTGGCTGCTCGCCCACGGCGCCGGGGCCGAGCTGGACGGACGGGCGCTGACCGTGGTCCCCCTGGGGGTCACTGCACTGGTGCTCTTCGTCGGGGCGGCCCTGAGTGGGATGGTGGCCCAGCAAGCGCGCCAGGAGGCGGCTCCCGAACTGTCCCAGCGGCAACGCCGTGACATGACACTGCGGGTGGCTGTCGCCTTTGTCATCTCCTATGTGGTGTGCGTGCTGTTCGGATGCGCCCTGGCCGACACCGCCAACCAGACCGGACGGGCCCTGCTGGGGGCGATCGTGCTCGGTGCCGCGTGCTCCCTGGTGGGAGCCGGCCGGGCGCTCGACTGGCGCCCCACGCAATGGTGGCCGAACTGGGCGCGTGCAGTGCCCCGGGCCGTCGTGGCCGGGCTCGCGGTGATGGTGGCCACGGGTGCCCTCGTGGTGGCGCTCGCCCTGCTGCTGCACCGCCAGCAGGTCGTGACCCTGCACGACAGCCTGGCGGCGGGCACGGTCGGATCCCTGGTGATCCTGGCGCTGCAGCTGGCCTGGCTGCCCAACCTCGTGCTCTGGGGGGCCTCCTGGGCCCTAGGGGCCGGCTTCACCCTCGGGACCGGCACCATCGTCTCCCCGGCGCACACCCTGATCGGCATGCTGCCGGCGATTCCCGTGCTCGGGGCCGTCGGGCCCAATGGTCCGGGGCCCTGGCCACACCTGCTGTGGATGGCCAGCGGAATCCTCGCCGGGGCCGTGGCTGCCTGGGAGGTGGTGCGCCAGCTGCCCGGGGCCCGCGCCGACGTCACCAGCCTCACCGGAGGGCTGGCCGGAGTGCTCACCGGAGCCTGCCTGTGGCTGCTGGCCGCGGCCTCCAACGGGGCACTCGGCGACCAGCGCCTGGCCGAGGTCGGGGCTCGGCTGGTGCCGCTGGCCGTCATGGCTCCCACCGTGATGGGCATCGCCGGGTTGCTGACCGGCCTGGTCCTCGGGCTCGCCGGGCCGGGGCGCCCCGCGGGGGAGAAGGAGCACGAGTGATGCTCCTTGCGGCATATCTAGGAATGAATCATACTTAGTGCATGGAGGAAGTCCCCGCCCACTGGCCGACGCCCTGGATCCGCGCCAGCCTGGAACTGGCAATCCTGTCGGTGCTCACCGGCGGTGATCTGCACGGCTATGCCATCGCCGAGCGTCTCGCCGACGCCGGCATGGGGCGACTGAAGGGCGGCTCGCTCTACCCCGTCCTCGCGCGGCTGGAAGAAGCGGCGTTGGTGGAGGCCGTCTGGCAGCCGGGGAGCTCTGGGCCCCGGCGCAAGGCCTATGCGATCACTCCATCGGGCCGGGAGGAACGACGCCGCCTGCTGGAGCAGTGGAACGGACTCACCCTCCTGCTCATTGAGACCCTGCCCCAAGGAGGTTCGTCATGACCGAGGCGCTCCCTGTCGAACGATTCGAGCAGCTGCGCGGTGAACCAGACGACGGCAGCTGGGCAGGCACGGTGCAGCTGCGGCTGCTGCAGGGCCAACTCGATCCCCGCGAGGTCGACCGCCTGATGGGCCAGGTCGAACAGGCAGTGGTCGACAGCGGCGAAGGCCCCGAGACGCTCTACGGTGACCCCTCGGCCTGGGCCGAGGAGGCGCTCGCCGAGGCCAGTCAGCAGGGGGCGACCTTCGTCGACAACGACAGCAGCCCCGCCGAGCTGGTGACCGTCGCCCTCTTCCTGGCCGCGGTCGGATCTGTGATGGCCTTCCTTGCGGCGGCAGCCAAGGCCCTACTGGGCAGGGGCAGCTGGACCGTGGACTGGCCGGTGGCACTGACCGTGCTGCCGGCGGGGATGGCCGTACTGGCCGTGGGGGCCATCACCCTGCGGGAGCGGCTCGTCCATCGCCTGGCCGCGGGGTGGGCGACAGCGGTGATGGCCGCCGCCATGGCACCTGTCGTGATGGGTGCCGGATGGCTTGCCCTGCGGGCCGGCAGCCTGGGCAGCCACTCTGCGTGGTGGTGGCTGGCCCAGGCTGCCCTGTGGGCGGCGCTGGCTGCGCTGGCCGCGCGAGTGCTCCCCGACCCCGGCGGCCGGAGGGTGCCGACGGCCGGGATGGATGACGTGCAGTGGGTGGCCGAGACCCGCACCCGGCTGCGGGAACGCGGAGACCTCACAGAGAGGCAGGTCACCCAGGCACTCGACGAGGCGCGAAGCCACGCGCAGCAGTCGGGGACAGCCCTGGCCGAGGAGTTCGGCAGTCCCATCGGCTACGCCCGCTCCCTGCCGGGCAGTGAGGTGACCCGCAGGAGGCGCGAAACCTTGCTGTGGGCCATCGCGACCGTCGTCTACGGCTGGCTGGCGCTCGACACCACGGACGGCGGTTTCTGGCGCTGGGTCGGACCGGCCCTCGCCCTGATTGCCGGGGTGCTGACGCTGCGAGCAATGTTGCGGTGGCAGCGTGCCCGCCGGCGCACTCGGCCGTGAGGCGGACCGCGCGTGGGGCAGCGGGAGTGCATCGGCCGATATGGTGGGCGAGTGACCTGTCGTGTGCTCGTCCTCGTCTCCGGTAGCGGAACCCTCCTGCAGTCCCTGATCGATGCCCGTGCCGACGGCCGGCTCGACGCCGAGCTCGTCGCTGTCGGGTCCGACGTGCCCGACTGTCGCGGCCTGGAGCGAGCCCGGACGGTCGGCATCCCCACCTTCTGCCACCCCATGCCCACCCTGCTGCGCCGCGGCAGCCAGGAGCGGCGCGACTGGGACCAGCAGCTGGCCGACCTGGTGGCCGTCCACCAGCCCGACCTGGTGGTCTCGGCCGGCTTCATGAAACTGCTCGACGAGCCCTTCATGGCCCGCTTTGGCGACCGCATCATCAACACCCACCCGGCAATGCTGCCGGCCTTCCCCGGAGCCCACGCCGTGCGCGACGCACTCGCCGCCGGCGCAACCAGCACCGGGGCGTCGATCTTCTGGGTCAGCGACGGCGTCGACGACGGCGAGCTGATCACCCAGGAAGCCGTCGATGTCCTGCCCGGCGACGACGAAGAAAGCCTCCACGAGCGGATCAAGGTCGTCGAGCGGCGCCTGCTCGTCGAGGTGGTCAACCAGCTTGCCCGCCACCCGCGGACACAACAAGAACCCACCACAGGAGAAACCGCATGAGCGAGTCCCGTCAGCCGATCCGCCGCGCCCTGGTCAGCGTCTACGACAAGACCGGCCTGGTCGACCTGGGCAAGGCCCTGGCCGAGGCCGGCGTCGAGCTGGTCAGCACCGGCGGCTCCTATTCCAAGCTGGTCGAGGCCGGCCTGCAGGTCACCGAGGTGGCCGAGCTCACCGGCTTCCCCGAGTGCCTCGACGGCCGCGTGAAGACCCTGCACCCCAAGGTGCACGCCGGGATCCTCGCCGACCGTCGCCTGGAGGGCCACCGCAGCCAGCTCGACGAGATGGGCATCGCCCCCTTCGACCTGGTCGTCAGCAACCTGTACCCCTTCGCCCAGACCGTCGCGTCGGGCGCAAGTGTCGACGAGTGCGTCGAACAGATCGACATCGGCGGACCCTCCATGGTGCGCGCGGCCGCCAAGAACCACCCGAGCGTCGCCATCGTCACCTCGCCCGCCCAGTACGCCGAGCTCGTCGAGGCCCTCAAGGCCGGCGGCACCACCCTGGAGCAGCGTAAGACGCTGGCCCTGGCCGCCTTCCAGCACACCGCCGCCTATGACATGACCGTCGCCTCATGGATGGGCCAGGCGCTGGTCGACGGCACCCAGGGCACCGGCTTCCCCGACGAGCTCTTCGGCACCTACGAGCGCAAGACCGTGCTGCGCTACGGCGAGAACAGCCACCAGCAGGCCGCCCTCTACACCAAGGGATTCGGCGCCGAGGGCCTCGCCCAGGCCGAGCAGCTCGGCGGCAAGGAGATGAGCTACAACAACTACGTCGACACCTTTGCCGCACACCGCGCGGCCTACGACTTCGACGAGCCGGCCGTGGCCATCATCAAGCACGCCAACCCGTGTGGCATCGCCGTGGGCGCCGACATCGCCGAAGCCCACCGCAAGGCCCACGAGTGCGACTCATTGAGCGCCTTCGGCGGTGTCATCGCCGCCAACCAGACCGTCACCGTCGCCATGGCCGCGCAGGTCAAGCCCGTCTTCACCGAGGTGATCGTCGCGCCCGACTTCGAGCCCGAGGCGCTGGATATCCTGCAGACCAAGAAGAACCTGCGCATCCTCAAGTGTGCCGCCCCCCAGCGCGGTGGCATCGAGACCCGCGACATCGACGGTGGCCTGCTGGTGCAGCAGGTCGACGCGCTGCAGGCCGACGGCGACCGCCCCGAGAGCTGGATCCTGGCCGCCGGTGAGGCAGTCGACGAGCAGACGCTGGCCGACCTCGCCTTCGCCTGGAAGGCCTGCCGCTCGGTGAAGTCCAATGCGATCCTGCTGGCCAGCGATGGCGCCTCGGTGGGTGTCGGCATGGGCCAGGTGAACCGCGTCGACAGCTGCAAGCTGGCCGTCGAGCGGGCCGGTGAGCGCGCCGCCGGATCGGTTGCCGCCTCCGATGCCTTCTTCCCCTTCAGTGACGGACCCCAGATCCTCATCGACGGCGGCGTGAAGGCCATCGTCGAGCCGGGCGGCTCGATTCGCGACGAGGAGACCATCCAGCTGTGCAAGGACAAGGGCATCGCCCTCTACTTCACCGGTACGCGCCACTTCTTCCACTGAGCAAGGACCCAAGGACCCTCCCCGAAACAGACGAATTGCTGCATCTCGATCTGTTTTGCACCTTCACATCGTCGTGAAGCGTCTGTTTCGGGGAGGGAGGGGAGCTGAATGCGTCGGTAGGCTGGAGCCACCCACCTCACGAAGGAGCCGCATGACTGCACAGAAGATCGATGGCAAGGCAGTTGCCGCCCAGACCAAGGACGAGCTCAAGACCCGCGTCGACGCGCTGCGGGCCAAGGGCATCGTGCCGGGGCTGGGTACCGTCCTGGTGGGTGCTGACCCGGCCAGCCAGATCTACGTGGGTGGCAAGCACAAGGACTGCGCACAGGTGGGTATCGAGTCCATCCGCGTCGACCTGCCGGCCGAGACAACGCAGGAGCAGCTCGAGCAGGCGCTCGTCGAGCTCAACGAGAACCCCGACTGCACCGGCTACATCGTGCAGCTGCCCCTGCCGGACCACCTGGACGAGCACCGGGCCCTGGCGATGATCGATCCGGACAAGGATGCCGACGGCCTGGCCCCGGCCAGCCTGGGCAAGCTCGTCCTGACCGAGCCCGGGCCGCTGCCCTGCACGCCGCGCGGCATCGTCGAGCTGCTGCGGCACTACGACGTGCCGCTGGCCGGTGCCGAGGTCTGCGTCGTGGGCCGTGGCACCACGGTCGGGCGGCCACTGGGCCTGTTGCTGACCCGCAAGAGCGAGAACGCCACCGTGACGTTGTGCCACACCGGCACCAAGGACCTCGCCGCGCACACCCGTCAGGCCGACATCGTGGTGGCGGCCGTGGGCCGTCCCGGTTTCCTGACCGCCGACATGGTCAAGCCCGGCGCCGTCGTGATCGACGTGGGCGTCAGCCGCGTTGATGGCAAACCGGTCGGCGATGTCGCCCCCGATGTCTGGGAGGTGGCCAGTCTGGTGACCCCCAACCCCGGTGGCGTGGGCCCGATGACCCGGGCGATGCTGCTGAGCAATGTGGTGGACCGCGCCGAGGCGATGGCCGCCAGCCAGGACGCGCAGAAGGCCTGATCGTGACCACCAGCGCGGAGGACTCCGACACCGCCCGGGCGCGAGCCAGGGCGCTGGCCGGCGGACGCAGCCTGAACCAGTGGCCGCTCGTCGCGGTGCTGTGCTGCCTGGTCGCGTCCCTTGGTGTGGTCGCGACCGGGCACTGGCGCCGGGGATCCTTCGCGGTCGGGTGCAGCGTCCTGCTGGCCGGCCTGCTCAGGGCCCTCCTGCCGTCCCGCATTGCCGGGCTGCTGGTGGTGCGCGGACGGTGGTTCGACACGGCCTTGCTGGCCTTGGGCGGGGGCGCGATGATCGCCCTCACCTTGGTGGTGCCGCACTCACCACCGAATCGCTGAGCTGCCGGGCCCTCGAGAACCCCCCAGGATGAGCAGTGGCCCCCACCAGGCGGTGGGGGCCACTGTCACGCTGTGTGGGGGAGCGGTCAGATCAGACCGAGTTCCTTGACGGCGTCGCGCTCCTCGGCGAGCTCCTGGGCGGAGGCGTCGATGCGGGCGCGGCTGAAATCATTGATCTCCAGGCCCTGGACGATCTCCCACTTGCCGTCGGTGATGGTGACGGGGAAGGAGGAGATGAGGCCCTCGGGAACGCCGTAGGAGCCGTCCGAGACGACGCCCATGCTGGTCCAGTCGCCGCCGACGGTGCCCAGCTCCCAGTCGTGCATGCAGGAGGCGGTGGCATTGGCGGCCGAGGCGCGGCTCGACAGGCCGGTGGCGTCGATGATCTCCGCGCCACGCTTGGCAACCTTCGGGATGAAGGTCTCCTTCACCCACTCGTTGTCGTTGAGACATT
>NZ_JBHWOO010000100.1:0-58151 GCF_043424415.1 Luteococcus sp.
GGTTTGGCACCTCGATGTCGGCTCGTCGCATCCTGGGGCTGGAGTCGGTCCCAAGGGTTGGGCTGTTCGCCCATTAAAGCGGCACGCGAGCTGGGTTTAGAACGTCGTGAGACAGTTCGGTCCCTATCCACTGCGCGCGTAGGAATCTTGAGAAGAGCTGTCCTTAGTACGAGAGGACCGGGACGGACGAACCTCTGGTGTGCCAGTTGTCCTGCCAAGGGCACGGCTGGTTGGCTACGTTCGGAAGTGATAACCGCTGAAAGCATCTAAGCGGGAAGCACACTTCAAGATGAGGGTTCCCACAGAGTTGATCTGGTAAGGCCCCCGGCAGACCACCGGGTGATAGGTCGGATGTGGAAGCACAGCAATGTGTGGAGCTGACCGATACTAATAGGCCGAGGGCTTGTCTTACTACAAAGATGTTACGCGTCCACTGTGTTGTTCCCGAGGTACGGTCGGGAACCGGCCCCCGCACTGATGGGGGTGGTTGTTGGTTGATATCTCCATAGTGTTTCGGTGGCCATGTCGAAAGGGAAACACCCGGTCCCATTCCGAACCCGGAAGTTAAGCCTTTTAGAGCCGATGGTACTGCAGGAGGGATCCTGTGGGAGACTAGGACGCCGCCGGACTTATACATACCCCCTGTCGGGACTCTTCATGGGTTCCTGGCAGGGGGTATTTTCATGCCCGAGAACGGGTGCCCGCGGGCGGCGGTATGTCCACTCGCGGCGGTGTGTCCGCAAACGACAGTGGCAGCGCGGGGTGGTGGTGTTGGGTGGGGGTGGGGTGTGCTCACCCGCCCGTTCCGGGACGGGGCAGTCACGGTTGCACGATGCGAATCATCCGCAGCACCTGGTTGCGCGGCAGCCCAGCCTCGACCATTTGCTCCCTGAAGCCTGCTGAAGGGGTCCATGACAGAAAGCCGGCGGAACTCCTTGCCAGCAATCCCAGTGACCGCTGCGTGGCGTGGCCAGGGGGCGAGGGCCTCGGACATCGATGGGCCGGAACCCATCCTCGTTTGAAAGTCGACATGGAGACAGTCGTCGGTGATGGCTCCGATCACGGGGCGGCAGGGGCGGTCGGGCCCGCGCAGGTTCCATCGTGACCATCCCGGCAGCGACCCAGCGGCCAGGAGTGGCGCGGCTCAATGGTTGAGGGCCGGTCTGCGAAACCAGATTCGGCCCCCGGTTGAAGGCCACATAGGCTGGCAGGTATGCAGAATGTTCCCGCGTCCAGTGAACTCTTCGATCGCGCCCAGGAGGTCATCCCCGGCGGCGTGAACTCCCCGGTACGCGCCTACCGGGCAGTGGGTGGGGTGCCGCGCTTCGTCACCAGCGCCAAGGGCGCCTATGTCACCGACGCGGACGGCAATGAGCTGGTCGACCTCGTCGGATCCTGGGGTCCGATGATCCTCGGGCACGCCCATCCTCAGGTGCTGGATGCGGTCCAGGCCACCGCAGCGCGTGGCACGTCCTTTGGTGCCCCCACCCAGGCCGAGGTGGAGCTGGCCGAGCTGATCGTCGAGCGCACCCCCATCGAGCAGGTGCGCCTGGTCAACTCCGGCACCGAGGCCACCATGAGCGTGCTGCGCCTGGCCCGTGGCATCACCGGCCGCAGCAAGATCCTCAAGTTCGCCGGCTGCTACCACGGCCACGTCGACTCCCTGCTCGTCGCCGCGGGCTCAGGCCTGGCGACCCTGGGAGATGCCGAGAGCCGCGCCATCCCGGCAAGCCCCGGCGTCCCGGAGGTCGTCGCGGCAGACACACTCGTTGCCCCCTACAATGACCGCGCAGCCGTCGAGCAGATCTTCGCCGAACACGGCAGCGAGATCGCCTGCATCATCACCGAGGCCAGCCCCGGCAACATGGGCGTCATCGAGCCGGGGGTGGAAGACGGCGAGCATTTCAATGCCTTCCTCAAGCGCATCGCCCATGAGAACGGCGCCCTGTTCGTCAGTGACGAGGTGATGACCGGATTCAGGGTCACCCGCAGCGGACAGTTCGGCAAGGACGGCGTCGAGCCCGACCTGATGACCTTCGGCAAGGTGATGGGCGGCGGCTTCCCGACCGCAGCCTTCGGCGGCCGCCAGGAACTGATGCTCAACCTCTCACCGGTCGGGGGCGTCTACCAGGCAGGCACGCTCAGCGGCAACCCCGTCGCCTCGACCGCCGGCGCCACGACCCTGCGGCTGTGCACCGACGAGGTCTACGCACACCTGGACGAAGTCTCGGCCACCCTGCAGCGCGCCGTGCACACGGCCCTGGGTGCCTTCGGCGTCCCTCACACGATCAACACCGCCAACTCCATGTTCAGCGTCTTCCTGGGCACCGAGGGGCCGGTGACCAACTACGAGCAGGCGCAGCAGCAGAGCTCCGATGCCTTCGCAGCCTTCTTCCATTCCATGCTCGACCAGGGCGTCTACCTCCCGCCGTCGGGCTACGAGTGCTGGTTCCTGTCGGCGGCACACGACGATGCGGCGATCGAGCGCGTCGTCGAGGCCCTGCCCAAGGCCGCTGCCGCCGCAAGGAAGGCACTGTGACCATGGCTGCCTCGCGCCGTGCCCTGATCACGGCCGGTCTCGGGCTCCCGTTGGCCACCCTCGTCGGGTGCTCCGACGCAACGGGCGCCAGCGAGGAGGACGGCTATGCCGTGGGTGACGGCAGCTACACCCGCATCCCCGTCGACAAGCGCACCGCCGTCCCAGAACTGTCCGGGACGACGCTCGACGGCAAGAAGCTCGCCCTGTCCGACTACAAGGGGTCTGTCGTGGTGCTCAACGTGTGGGGATCGTGGTGCCCGCCGTGCCGGGCCGAGGCCTCCGAGCTGGTGAAGGCGGCCACGCGCACCAAGGGCAAGGCCCAGTTCGTCGGGCTGAACACCCGTGACCTCGACCAGGCCCAGGCACAGGCCTTCGTCCGCTCCTTCAAGATCAACTTCCCCAACATCTACGATCCCGACGGCAAGCTGCTGCTCAAGTTCGGTGCGGTTCCGGCCAAGGCAATCCCCAGCACGATCATCATCGACCGCGAGGGACGCATCGCCGGGCGCATCCTGGGACAGACCACCGCCTCCACCATCATCGGGTCCGTCGAGGACATCGCGGCAGGCAAGTGAGCCGATGACAGTCGATCCCACCGCGGCCCTGATGGTTCCGCTGCAGACCACCTGGGCCACCGAGGCCCTGGGCGGTTCCATGCTCGTCGCGATCCCCGTCGCGGCCCTCGCCGGGCTGTTGAGCTTCTTCTCCCCGTGCGTGGTGCCCCTGCTGCCCGGATACCTCAGCTTCGCCACGGGCATGAGCGCCGCCGAGGTCGCCGAGGGCGGCAACCGGCGCCGGATGCTGGCAGGCACCAGCCTGTTCGTGCTCGGCTTCGCCGCCGTCTTCATGCTCACCGGCGCCCTGATGGGAACCCTCGGCACCCTCATGCTGGAACACCAGCGGGGCCTGAGCATCGGCATCGGAGTGGTGACCATGCTGCTCGGCGGGATCTTCATGGGCCTGGTCCCCCTGGGCCAGCGCGACATCCGCCTGCACCGCGTACCGCGCCTGGGCCTGGTGGCCGCACCCCTGCTCGGCATCGTCTTCGGCCTGGGATGGACGCCCTGCATGGGCCCCACACTCGGCGTCGTGATGGGCCTGGCGCTCAACGAGGGCTCCAGTCAGCGAGGCGCACTGCTCGCCTTCTGCTATGCCCTCGGGCTCGGGGTACCCTTCATCATCGCGGGGCTTGCCATGGGCCGGCTGGCCACCGCGATCGGCTTCGTCCGTCGCCACCAGCAGGCCGTGCAGCGAGTGGGCGGGGCCCTCATGGTGCTTGTCGGACTACTGCTGGTCACTGGCGCCTGGGACCAACTGATGGCCGTCATCCGCCAGTGGACGCTGGCCTACGGCGCACCCATCTGATCCAGTAACGAGCACCACCAGGACCCCCGCGGTCCACCACCTGCACCACCCCGGGTCACCGGCGAGAGGACACGATGAGTACACCGAGCGCGCCACGAGCGACTGGGGGCACAGCTGGCACCCCGTCGTCCAGCGGGAGCACCGCCGCCACGCCCCCCTCGGGCCGCCCATCGCCGCAGGCCCTCGGTCCCGTCGAGATGCTGCGGTGGGGCTGGACGCAGCTGACCAGCATGCGCACCGCCCTGGCCCTGCTCTTCCTGCTCGCGCTGGGCGCCATCCCCGGATCACTCATCCCGCAGCGCAGCCAGTCCGCCCTCAAGGTGCGCGAGTTCGCCGAGCGCAACCCCGGGCTGGACAAGTTCTACCAGCCGCTGGGCATGTACGACGTCTACACCTCGGCCTGGTTCAGCGCCATCTACCTGCTGCTCTTCGTCAGCCTCATCGGCTGCATCCTGCCCCGCATCAAGGTCTACTGGCGCGCCGTCAAGGGAAGGCCGCCGCGCCTGCCCGCACGACTCGACCGACTGCCCGAGCACCGCAGCGCCCCGCTGGAGTCCGACACGACCCTGGCCATGGACTCCGCCGAGCAGTGGCTCAAGCGCAAGCACTTCCGCACCGAACGCCAGACCCTGCCCGACGGCAGCCAGGCCATCAGTGCCGAACGCGGCTACCTGCGCGAGTTCGGCAACCTGCTCTTCCACACCAGCCTGGTCCTGGTGCTCATCGGGATCGCGTGGAACAACCTGCTCGGCTTCAAGGGCTCCTCGATCATGGTCGAAGGCCAGGGCTTCAGCAATGCCATCACCCAGTACGACGAGTACCGCGCGGGATCCTGGGTGGACACCGACAACCTGCCGCCCTTCATGCTCAAGCTCAACAAGTTCGTCGTGCGCTTCGAGACCGGCGAGGTGCAGCGCGGCGCCGCACGTGACTTCCAGGGCCGCCTCGACGTCACCACGGCCGAAGGGGAGAGCTCCCAGCAGACCGTGCGGGTGAACCACCCCGTCACCGTCGACGGCAACCGGATCCACCTGATCGGCCACGGCTACGCCGCCCACGTCACCGTCCTCGACGGCAATGGTGACAAGGCCTGGTCGGGCCCGGTCGTCTTCCTGCCCCAGGACGGCAACTTCACCTCCTCGGGCGTCATCAAGGCACCCGACGGGCGCCCCGAACGGCTGGCCCTGCAGGGCATCTTCCTGCCCACCGCCCCCGAGAAGGGCATGATGGGCCACTCACTGTTCCCCGACGCGATCAACCCCAAGCTCTTCCTCAACGCCTGGTACGGCCCGCCGAAGGCCGAGACGGGCAAGCCCGAGAACGTCTACGGCCTCGACACCGCCGGCATGACGCAGTTCACGGAGGGCGACGACGTCCTGCGCTTCGTCCTCAAGCCGGGAGAGGGCTATGACCTGCCCGGCGGGAAGGGCAGCGTCGTCTTCGACGGCTGGTCGCGCTGGACCAAGGTGCAGATCAGCCGCTCGCCCGGCCTGCCCATGACCTTCGCCTCCACCGCCGCCTGCGTGCTCGGGCTCTTCCTCAGCCTGTTCGTGCGGCCCCGCCGGCTGTGGGTGCGCACCCGGCAGGTCGGCGGACAGCACCTGGTCGAGGTGGGCGGACTCGACCGGGCCGACGCCCGTACCGGCCTGCCCGAGGACGTCGAGGCACTCACCACCGCCGCCACCGGCCGCGCCCCAAGGGCATCAGGAAGCACCGCGGCAGCAGCAACCAAGGAGAAGCAGTGAACATCCAGGAACTCTCGTCGCTGGGCATCGTCACCGCGGCGGTCGTCTACCTCGTCGCCTTCATGGCCCACGCCGCAGAATGGGCCTCCGCGCGCGGCCTGCCCGTACTGGCCGGGGGAGAGCAGCTCGATGCCGACCACGAGAAGGCACTGCTGCGGATCGACACCTGGGGCCGGATGGGCCTGGGGCTCACCTTCGTGGCCGCCGCCTGCCACCTGCTCGGCACGGTGCTGCGCGGGGTCTCGGCCGGGCGTGCCCCCTGGGGCAACATGTACGAGTTCACCATCTCGTCGACCCTGTTCATCGTCATCGCCTACCTGGTGCTGGCCGTCACCCGCAACATGCGTTGGCTGGGCCTGCCCATCACGCTGCTGCTGGCCATCGCCAACGGTCTGGCCGCCACGGTCTTCTACGTCGCGGTTGCCCCGTTGGTGCCGGCCCTGCACTCGGTGTGGTTCCTGATCCACATCGTGGCGGCCTGCATCGGAGGTGCCGCCTTCAACCTGGGCGGCATGGCCTCGGTCATCTACCTCTTCCAGTCGCGCGCCGAGCGTCGGGCGCAGGAGACCGGCCAGCCCCGCACCGGCTACCTGGCCAAGCTGCCCACCGCCCGTCAGATGGACACCTTCGCCTACCGCGCCCACGCCTTCGGCTTCCCCATCTGGACCTTCACCATCGCCGCCGGGTCCATCTGGGCCGAATACGCCTGGGGTCGCTTCTGGGGCTGGGATCCGAAGGAGACCTGGAGCCTGGTCACCTGGGTCGTCTACGCCATGTACCTGCACGCCCGGGCCACCGCCGGCTGGCGGGGCCGCCCGGCCGCAGTCATCGCGATCGTCGGCGTGATCAGCTTCTGGTTCAACTTCGTCGGCATCAACCTGCTGGTCAGCGGCCTGCACTCCTACGCCGGCATCTGATTCTCGCTCAATGACCCGTCTGTGGGGCCGGTCGCGCTGGACGGACAGCGCGACCGACCCCGCCGTCTAGGCTGGGTGCCATGCATGCACTCGTGACCGGAGCATCCGGCGGCCTCGGCCAGGCCTACTGCGACCACCTCGCCGCCCAGGGCCACGACATCGTCCTGGTGAGCCGCCGCACCGAGCAGATGGAGCAGATCGCCGAGGGGCTGCGCCAGCGCCACCATGTCGAGACGCTGGTGCTGGGCGTCGACCTGGCCCAGCAGTCGGAGCGCGACCGGCTCGCCGCCGAGCTGGAGGATCGCGGCGTCGAGGTCGGTGTGCTGGTGAACAATGCCGGCTTCGGCACCATCGGCGACTTCGCCGAGGCCGACGTGGAGCGGATGAACGACGAGATCGCCCTCAACTGTGCGGCCGTCGCCCACCTGTCGCGGCTCTTCCTGCCCGCCATGCTGGAGCGGGGGCGCGGCACCGTCATCAACGTCGCCAGCACCGCCGCCTTCCAGCCCATCCCCACCATGGCCGTCTACGCCGCCACCAAGTCCTTCGTGCTGAGCCTCAGCCAGGCCCTGTGGGAGGAGACGCGTCGCACCCCGGTGCGCGTCATCGCCGTCTGCCCCGGTGCCACGAAGACCCCCTTCTTCGACACCGCCGGCGACGACAAGGTGCTCTCACGCCGTCGCACCCCCGAGCAGGTGGTCACCAGCACCTTCACGGCGCTGGAACGCAGGGCTCCCAGCGTCACCGACGGCGTGTTCAATGCGCTGCAGGGACAGGTGGCCAAGTTCTCCCCGGCCCGGATCGCGGTCCCCGTGGCTCGGCGCGTGGTGCGCCCGGACCAGTGAGCGTCCTGGACGGCATCGACTGCCCCTGCGGCAGCGGCGACGACTTCGGCAGCTGCTGCGGGCCACTGCTCGACGGGCACCGCGCCACCACCGCCGAGGCCCTGATGCGCTCACGCTACACGGCCTTCGCACTGGCCGGCCGTCATCCCGCGGCCGCCGACCACCTGTGGCGCACCTGGCACCCCGCCAAGCGGCCGGCTGACATCGCCCCCGACCCCGGCCAGCAGTGGCTCGGCCTGACGATCGTCGAGACCGTCGACGGGGGAGCCGAGGACCAGGCCGGCGAGGTCCGTTTCGTCGCGCGATACCAGCACGGCAAGGCGCTCGGGGTGCTCAGCGAGCGCAGCTTCTTCGTGCGTCGGGCCGGTCGCTGGGTCTACCTCGACGGCGAGGTGGACTGAGCCCGTCGGGCAGCCTTCGCGGCCCGTCGCGCGATGGCTGTCGGTGGCTGCCGGTACGGTGGCTGTCATGGAGCACTTCGACCTGGTCATCATCGGTTCCGGCTCGGGCAACTCGATCGTTGACGAACGGTTCGCCGACCTGCGCGTGGCCATGGTGGAACGCGGCATCTTCGGCGGAACCTGCCTCAACGTGGGCTGCATCCCCACCAAGATGTTCGTCCTGCCCGCCGACCACGCCGTCTCCCCCGAGGAGGCAGGGCGCCTGGGAGTCGAACTCGAGCTCCAGGACGTGCGCTTCGACGAGATCCGCGACCGCATCTTCGGCCGCATCGACCCGATCAGCTCCGGGGGCAAGCAGTGGCGTGAGCAGTCGGACAATGTCACGGTCTTCACCGGCAATGCCCGCTTCGTCGACACCGACGTGCTCGAGATCAGCCTTCAGGGCGAGGACGAGCCGGTGCGCGTCAGCGCCGACCGCTTCGTGATCGCCGCCGGCTCCCGGGCGCAGCTGCTCGACGTCCCCGGCGCCAATGACCCGGCCGTCGCCCCGCGGGTGCACACCTCCGACACGATCATGAGGCTTCCGGCGCTCCCGAAGTCGATGGTGGTGGTCGGCGGCGGCTACATCGCGGCCGAGTTTGCCCACGTCTTCAGCGCCTACGGCACCGAGGTGACCCTGGTGAACCGCAGCGAACGGCTGCTGCGCCGCGAGGACGACGAGGTCGCCGCCCGCTTCACCGAACGGATCGCCGAACGGGTCCAGCTCAAGCTCAACCAGAAGACCACCCGCCTCGAGGCGCACGAGGATGGGGTCCTGGTGGTCACCCAGGACCCCAATGGCATCGAGTACAGCTACCCGGCCGAGGTGGTCCTGGTCGCCACGGGCCGCATCCCCAACGGTGACGGGCTGGAACTCGAGCGCACCGGCGTCGAGATGGACGACAAGGGCTATGTGATGGTCGACGAGCACCAGCGCACCAGCCGCGAGAACATCTGGGCCCTGGGCGATGTCAGCTCACCCTGGCAGCTCAAGCACGTCGCCAACCACGAGATGCGTGTGGTCCAGCACAACCTGCTGCATGAGATCCAGGGCACCGGGGAGTTGCGCAGCTCCGACCACCGCTTCGTCCCGCACGCCATCTTCACCGACCCGCAGATCGCCTCGGTCGGCGCCACCGAGCAGGAACTGCGCCAGGCCGGGACCCCCTACCTGTCCAAGGTGCAGGCCTATGGCGATGTCGCCTACGGCTGGGCGATGGAGGACCAGCACCACTTCGTGAAGCTGCTCAGTGATCCCGAGGCCAAGCAGCTGCTGGGGGCCCACGTCATCGGACCCCAGGCCTCCACCCTGGTGCAGCCGCTGGTGCAGGCGATGAGCTTCGGGCTGGGCATCGAGGAGATGGCGCGCGGCCAGTACTGGATCCACCCGGCGCTGACCGAGGTGGTCGAGAACGCCCTGCTGGGGCTCGTCGAGCAGGCTGGGCAGAGCCAGGAGGCCACTGATGCCTGAGCAGCGCAGGAGCCGCACCGCTGTCGTCGCCCTGGCCGCGGCACTGGCCATGGCCGGATGTTCCGCCGGTCAGCAGGCCGCCGCCCCCGAGGCGAGCCCCGTCGCCAGCGAGGCCTCCCCGGCCGTCTCCGCGCCGGCCTCGACACCGGCTGCCAGCACAGTGGCATCGCCGAGCGGCACACCGTCGGCCAGCACGGCTGCGAAGACCTGCAGCGCGCTGGCCGGCGAACTCGACACCGCCGAGAAGATCGGGCAGCTGTTCATGGTGGGCACCACCTCGGGTGAGAGCACCAGCCTGGAAGGGCTCGTGCGGGAGCACAAGGTGGGTTCGGTGATCCTGCTCGGCAGCGACCCGCGCCCGCTGGCCAAGACCGCCTCGCTGTCCCATGAACTGTCCGGCTTCAGCACCCGTGAGGACATCCCCGTCCTGGTCGCCACCGACCAGGAGGGAGGCGAGGTGCAGCGGCTGCAGGGCGAGGGCTTCAGCGACATCCCGCCTGCCGTCGAGCAGGGCCGGCTCACCAACGCCGAACTCAGCGCCCAGTGGGCCCGCTGGGGCCAGGAACTCAAGGCGGCCGGGGTCCTGTACGCCTTGGCGCCCGTCGCCGACGTCCCCACCGCCGGCAAGGAACAGGGCAATGCCGCCATCGGGGCCCTGGGGCGCCACTACGCCACCGACCCCGCCACCGTCGCCAACAAGACCACGGCTGTGGTCAAGGGACTGCAGAAGGCCGAGATCGCCTCGAGCCTCAAGCACTACCCGGGCCTGGGCAGGGCCGCGGTCAACACCGACCATGGCGTGGCCACCGATGCGGTCACCACGCTGGCCGATGCCAAGCCCTTCCTCGCCCCGATGAAGGCCGGAGCCAGCTCGGTGATGATCAGCTCCACCATCTACTCCAGGATCGATCCGGGAGTGCCGGCCGTCTTCAGCTCCAAGTTGATCACCGATGGCCTGCGCAGCACGCACGGCTGGGACAAGGTCGTGATCAGTGATGACCTGGGTGCGGCGGCCGCGGTCGCCGACGTGCCCGTTGCCGAGCGGGGAGTGCGCTTCATCGCCGCCGGTGGGGACCTGGTGATCGACGCCGACCCCGCCAGCCTGGCCGAGATGGTCGGCGGCGTCACCGAGCGCGCCGAACAGGACCCGAAGTTCGAGGCCGCCCTGGGCACACACGCCGCGAGGGTGCTGGCGCTGAAGTCCGAGGTCGGACTGGTCGACTGCACGCCCTGAGCCGGCCGCTCCGGCGATCAGCCAAGGCAGTCGGCGGGGGCAGTAGCGTGCCGTCATGCCCATTGCCACCGTCGACGACCTGCGAACTGCCCAACGGGTGCTCTGCTACGGCGTGACGGGCGCCGGCAAGTCGACCGCCGCCCGGGAGCTGGGAGGCAGGCTCGGCCTGCCCGTGCACCTGGTGGACGACGAGATCGGCTGGTTGCCGGGCTGGGTCGAGAGGTCCGTGCCCGAACAGCGCGAGATCGCCGCCCGGCTGGTGGCCGGTGACCGTTGGGTCCTCGACTCGGCCTACGGCCACTGGCGCGACCTCGTCCTTCCCCGAAGCCAAGTGGTGCTCGCCCTCGACCTGCCGGGCTGGCTCTCCCTGGCACGGCTGGTGCGGCGCTCACTGCACCGGGTGCTCACCCGCCAGGAACAGTGCAATGGCAATGTCGAGACCTGGCGCAAGCTGCTGTCCCGCGATTCCATCCTCTGCTGGCACTTTCGCTCCTTCGACAACAAGCAGCGACGGATGCGTGCCATGGAGGCCGCTCCGGACGGGCCGCTGGTGCTGCGGGTGGGCAGTGCGCGGGAGCTCCGAAAGGTGCTCGAAGGGCTCGGGTGAGGCCGATACGGCGCAGCGATCGCAGCACATACGGCCACCGAGGCAATTGGAACGTGTCATGAGCCGCCGGCATTGCAATCGCTGCGGACCAGGTGCCGGAGGCCAGGGTCTGGGGCAGGGGACCAGCACCTGTGCGCCGACCAGTGCCGGGTGAGGAGTGGGATAACCTCGACGGGTACGTCGCGAGACGACTTCCGACGAGCTTTCGAGGGATGCATGAACGAGCCGCAGCACCGTTACACCGCCGAACTGGCTGGCCAGATCGAGACCGCATGGCAGGACCGCTGGGAGTCCGAGGGCACCTTCCGCGCCCCCAACCCCGCCGGCCCCTGGGCCGAGCCCGACAAGGTCGCCGGATGCGAGAAATTGCTCGTGCTCGACATGTTCCCCTACCCGTCCGGGTCAGGCCTGCACGTCGGCCACCCGCTGGGCTACATCGCCACCGACGTGTTCAGCCGCTACCAGCGCATGCTGGGCAAGAACGTGCTGCACGCCATGGGCTACGACGCCTTCGGCCTGCCCGCCGAGCAGTACGCCATCGAGACCGGGACACACCCGCTGGCCACCACCGAGAAGAACATCGCCACCTACATCCGGCAGCTGCGCCGCCTCGGCCTGGCCCACGACGACCGTCGCACCATCCGCACCATCGACCCGGGCTACTACAAGTGGACGCAGTGGATCTTCACCCAGATCTTCAACGCCTGGTACGACCCCGAGGCCACCCGCGCCGACGGCGGCAAGGGCAAGGCACGTCCCATCAGCGAGCTTGTCGAGCAGTTCGCCGCCGGCCGCCGTGAACTGCCCAAGCCCTTCGCCGGCAAGGCCTGGGGCGAGCTGGACGCCAAGCAGCAGGCCGATGTCCTGGACCAGTACCGCCTGACCTATGCCGACGAGGCGCCCGTGAACTGGGCGCCCGGCCTGGGCACCGTGCTGGCCAACGAGGAGGTCACCAACGACGGCCGCTCCGAGCGCGGCAACTTCCCCGTCTTCAAGGCCAACCTGCGCCAGTGGAAGATGCGCATCACCGCCTACGCCGACCGTCTCGCCGAGGACCTGGACCGCGTCGAGTGGCCCGAGAACATCAAGTCGCTGCAGCGCAACTGGATCGGCAAGAGCCACGGTGCCCGCGTGCACTTCACCGGCCCCCACGGCGAGGACATCGAGGTCTTCACGACCCGCCCCGACACCCTCTTCGGTGCCTCCTTCATGGCGCTGGCCCCCGAGCATCCGCTGGTGGAATCGCTGTTGGGTGACGGCTCCAGCTGGCCCGAGGGCACCCGCGAGGCCTGGACCGGCGGCAAGGCGAGCCCGCGCGAGGCCGTCGAGGACTACCGCCGCGAGGCCGGGCGCAAGAGCGACGTCGAGCGCCAGATGGACGACAAGACCAAGACCGGTGTCTTCACCGGCGCCTGGGCCACCAACCCGGTCAACGGAGCCCCCGTGCCGGTCTTCGTCGCCGACTACGTGCTGATGGGCTACGGCACCGGCGCCATCATGGCCGTGCCCTCGGGCGACGAGCGTGACTTCGAGTTCGCCAAGGCCTTCGACCTGGACATCATCGACGTCATCAGCCCCGCCGATGCCGATGGCAGGCCGCTGGTCGACTGGCCGGGCACCGTCGCCAGCGATGCCGCCTTCACCGGCGCCGGGGTCCTGGTCAACTCCGCCACCGATGGACTCGACCTCAACGGCCTGCCCGTCGAGGAGTCCAAGCAGCAGATGATCGCCTTCCTCGAGGCCAAGGGTGCCGGGGAGGGGACCGTCAACTACCGCATGCGCGACTGGCTGTTCAGCCGCCAGCGCTACTGGGGCGAGCCCTTCCCGATCGTCTACGACGAGCACGGTGCACCGCATGCCCTGCCGGAGTCGATGCTGCCGCTGGAACTGCCGGAGGTGGACGACTACTCACCGCGCACCTTCGCGCCCGACGACAAGGACTCCCGCCCCGAGGCGCCGCTGGCGCGCGCCACCGAGTGGGTCGAGGTCACCCTCGACCTGGGTGACGGACCCAAGAAGTACCGCCGTGAGACCAACACCATGCCCCAGTGGGCCGGCTCCTGCTGGTACTACCTGCGCTACCTCGACCCGGCCAATGACCAGAGCTTCGTCGACCCCGAGGTGGAGCAGTACTGGATGGGCAAGCACGACCAGCCCGTCGCCGGTGCCCCCGAGGGCACCACCGACCCGGGTGGCGTCGACCTGTATGTCGGCGGCCAGGAGCATGCCGTGCTGCACCTGCTCTACGCGCGTTTCTGGCACAAGGTGCTCTTCGACCTGGGCCACGTCAGCTCCGAGGAGCCCTTCCGCAAGTACTTTGCCCAGGGCATGATCCAGGCCTACGCCTACCTCGACGAGCGCGAGGTCTACGTGCCCGCCGCGGAGGTGGAGGAACGTGGCGAGGGCAAGCAGGCCACCTACTGGTACAAGGACGCCCCCGTCGAGCGCCGCGCCGGCAAGATGGGCAAGAGCCTCAAGAATGCCGTCAGCCCCGACGAGATGTACGAGCTCTACGGTGCTGACACGATGCGCGTCTACGAGATGAGCATGGGCCCGCTCGAGATCAGCCGCCCGTGGGAGACCCGTGCCGTGGTTGGCTCTCAGCGCTTCCTGCAGCGTCTGTGGCGCAACATCGTCGACGAGGCCACCGGCGAGGTGACCGTGGTCGACGAGCCCGCCGACGAGGCCACGCTGCGGGCCATGCACAAGACGATCGACGCGGTCGGGCGCGACTACCGGGCGCTGGGCTTCAACACCGCCATCGCCCGCCTGATCGAGTTCAACAATGCGCTCACCAAGCTGGACGCGGTGCCGCGTGAGGCGGCCGAGGTGCTGGTGCAGATGGTGGCCCCGGTCGCGCCGCACATCGCCGAGGAGCTGTGGAAGCGGCTGGGCCACGACCAGACCATCGCCTATGTGCCCTTCCCGCAGGCCGACCCGGCGCAGCTGGTGGAGGACACCGTCACCTGCGTGCTGCAGATCAAGGGCAAGGTGCGTGCCACCCTGGAGGTGCCGGCCAGCATCTCGGCCGACGAGCTGAAGGAGATGGCACTGGCCCATCCCAAGGCAGTTGCCGCCACCGAGAACGGCGTGCGCACCGTGATCGTGCGCGAGCCAAAGCTGGTCAACGTGGTTCCCCTCTGACGATGCGGACGCCGTCGTGAGGGCTGGTGCGGTGGTGGTGCTCGTGGTGAGCACCTCCATCGACGCCCACGTGCTCAACGCCACCCTTCCGGTCCAGGGGCTGGTGGAGCGCGGGGCCAGGGTGCTGTGGTGCCTGCCCGAACGCTTTGCGGAGCATGCCCGTGCCTGTGGCGCCCAGGTGATGCCGCCCCTGCACCCCGACCCGTTACGCGCGGAGCCCAGCCGGTGGACCTCGCGTGGGGCAGCCGACGCCTTGGTGCGGGTGCGCTCGATGTACCGCGACGCGCTGGCCGCCCCCGCCGGCGACCAGGCGGCGCAGCTGCGCGCACTAGTGCATCGCCACGGCGTGGACGTGCTGGTTGCCGACAGCCTGATGCTGGCAGCGGGAATCGCGGCCGAGGCCGAGGGCATCGCATGGGCAAGCCTCGGTGACGGTCCGCTGCAATGGCCCGACCCAGACCTGCCACCTTTCGGGACCGGGTTGCCCCTTCTGGCGGGCGCACCCGGGCGGCACCGCAACCGCACCGTGCGCCATGTCGTGGACTCCACGGTCTTTGCTCCCGCGTTGGCCGAGCTGAACCTCGCTCGTGGCCGGCACGGGCTGTGGCCGGTGGCCGACCTGCTCACGGCCGCGGTGTCGCGACAGCTGCATCTGCAAGGATGCGCTTCCGGTTTCGAGTACCCCAGTAGCCGAAGACCGGGCTTCGTCCACTTCGTCGGGGCGCTGGGGCCGGGGCCCGGGTTCGCGCCGCCACTGCCCGAACCGCTGCGCCGCGCCACTCGCACCCAGCCGCTGGCGGTGGTCACCCAGGGCACCCTGCGGCCCGATGCCACCGAGCTGGCGCTGCCCGCCGCCACGGCCCTGCGACGCGAGGGATTCGACGTCCTGGTGCTGGGCCGTGGGGCCGTCACTGTCGCGGAGCGGGTTCCCGGGACGACCGGCATGGCCGCGGTGGACCTGCCCGACGCCCTGAGCGAGGCCGACCTGCTGGTGACAAACGGCGGGTGGACGACGGTCACGCTGGCACTGGCCGCCGGGGTGGGCGTGCTGCAGTGCGGGGCCACGGAGGAGAAGGCCGACATCGGCGCCCGGATCCGTCACACCGGGGTTGGTGCGTCGCTACGGCTGACCCGCCCGCCGCACTGGTGGGTGGCCCGGCTGGCGCGCAGGGTGCTGGACGACCCCCAGCGTCGGCAGGCCTCGGCACGGATGGCCGCCGACTTCGCCGTCCTCGATGCTCGGGAGATCAGCGCCAGACAGATCATCGCCCTGGCTGGTGGCCGTCCATGAGTGGGACAGTGCTGGAACTCGTGGGGGTCGTGCAGGGCTTCGGTGACCGCACCGTCCTGGACCGGATCGACCTGACGGTGGCCCGGGGCAGCACCGTCGCCCTGATGGGTGCCAATGGAGCAGGCAAGTCCACCCTGCTCGACCTGGTCTGCGGCCTCACCCGCCCCCGCGCCGGGTGGGTGCGCGTGGACGGCACCGATGCCCACACTGCCGTCCGCACCGGCCGGGTGGGTGCGATGCTGCAGAGCGGTGGCCTGTTGCCAGACCTGAACGTGGGGGAGACCTTGGGGCTGTTCGTCGAACTCTTCGACCACCGGGTGGACCGCGATGGCCTGCTCGACGAGGTGGGGCTCGCGGCCCTGCGAGACAGGCGGGTCGGGGCGTGCTCGGGCGGCGAGCAGCAGCGGCTGCGCTGGGCGATCGCCCGCGCCTCGGACCCAGACCTTCTGGTGCTCGACGAGCCGACGGCCGGGATGGACTGGCTGGGACGCCACGAGTTCTGGGAACAGGTGCGGGCGCTGACCCGCCGCGGGTGCACGGTGCTCTACAGCAGCCACTACGCCGACGAGGTGGAGGCCATTGCCGACCGGGTGCTGCTGTTGTCGGGTGGCCGGCTGGTGGTCGACGCCGGCCCGGGCGAGCTGACCGCCGCCGGGGACGGGCGCTTCTTCGACGGACTCGCCCGACGCGCGGGGCAGCGACCATGAGCCGACCGAGGAGCCTGAACGCCCGACTGACGGCGCCACTCGTGCGTCTTGAGCTGAGACGGGCCTGGCGCGACCCGGTGCTCCTCTTCTTCGTGGTGGTGCTGCCGCTGGTCTGCTACCTGGGCTTCGGTGCAGTGCTTCCGCTGGACTCCCTGCCGGGTGTCGACGGCGGCTTGCTGAACACCAGCCTGATGGTCGGCCTGGCCGGCTACGGCGCGGCGACGGCGGCTGCCACGATCACCGGCCAGGCGGCGGTCGAACGACTGCAGGGCTGGGGGCGCCAGCTGGCACTGACCCCTGCCGGGGACACCGGCTATGCGACGGCCAAGGCGGTGGTGGCCAGCGTCGTTGCCTGCCTGCCCATCGGCCTCACCTTCGCCGCCGGTGCCGCCACCGGGGTGCGGCTGCCGTGGTGGGGCTGGTGCGGATCTGCGCTGGTGCTGGCCACCGGTTCAGCGATGTGGGCGGGCTATGGACTGGCGGTCGGGCTCACCGGTCGCAGCCAGTCGGCGCTGGCCATCGCCTCGGGAGGGCTGGTGCTGTTCAGCTTCATGGGCGGGGTCTACCTTCCGCTGACCGGCCAGCTGCTGTCACTGGGGCGCTGGACGCCTCTGTACGGCTACGTCACGCTGGCCCGGTGGCCGGCGACCGGCGGCCAGTCACCACTGCTGGGCGAGCCCTCTGACCAGCTGGGGATGGCCGTGATGAACTGCCTGCTGTGGACCATGGCCTTCGTGGCCGTCGCCGGGCGACAGGTGAGCGCCTCTCGAGCCCGCTGACCTGTGCAGGTACGCACCACCCCGGGCGCGGTGGTGCCCCAGGCCCAGGCGTACACAATCAGGCCCAGGCGCGCACAATAATGACCACCTCGACCCCAGGAGAACTTGATGAGCAACCATGACGTGATCGTTGTCGGAGCGGGAGTCACCGGCCTGAGCTGCGCAGCACGACTGCACCAGCAGGGACTCGACGTGCTGGTGCTGGAGGCCGGCGACAGGGTGGGCGGCCGGGTGACCACTGACGAGGTGGACGGCTTCCTGGTGGACCGCGGCTTCCAGGTGCTCAACCCCGCCTACCCCCACTTGGCGCAGGCTGTCGACCTGCGTCGTCTCGGACTGCGCGGATTCCCGCGGGCGGTGCGGGTGCGCACGGAAGATGGCCTCCAGGAGGTGGTGGATCCGAGCCGCCGCCCCGACCGGCTACCCGCCACGCTGCGCACCGGACTCGTCACGCCCCGGGACGCCTCGTTGGCCGTCGTGGCCGGACGTGCCGCCCTCACCGATGAACCACGCGGCATGGCCTTCGACCGGGCAGGATTCACCTCGACCCTTCGTCGCCAGGTGGTGGACCCCTTCCTGGCGGGTGTGGTCTGCGAACGCGACGGCAGCACCTCCTCCCGATTCACGGCCTGGCTGCTGGCCATGTTCGCGGCCGGAACCCCCGGCCTGCCCAGCGGTGGCATGCGGACCCTGCCCCGGGTGATGTCCGAGGAACTCCAGGTGGTCCTCGACAGCCCCGTGGCGGAGGTTGACCCCAAGTCAGGTCTCGTGCGCACTGCGCGCGGGCAGTTCGGTGCCGGTGCCGTCGTCGTGGCTGCCGGTCTGGAGTCCACCCCGAGGCTGGCGGACGAACCGGCCCCTTCCGTGCACGGCACCCGAACCTTCTGGTTTGCCACCGACACCGCCCCCAGTGACACCGCTGCGATCCACGTCGACGGTTCGGGCCGGGGTCCGGTGGCCACCACCACCGTTGTGAGCCACGCCGCGCCGGAGTACGCCCCGGCCGGTCAGCACCTGGTGGCCGCGCTGTGCCTCAGTGTCGACGCGCCCGACGAGCAGTCGGTGCGTGAGCACTGCGCCCACCTCTACGGGGTGGACGCCGTCGGCTGGCGACTGCTTGCCTGCCACGACATTCCGGCTACCCTGCCGGCGCTCGAAGCGCCCTACCGTCCGCGTCACCGCACCGAGGTGAAGGGGCGGCTGGTGGCCTGCGGTGACCAGTACGGCAATGCCTCCCTGGACGGGGCCGCGGCCTCGGGTCAGGCAGCGGCGCAGCGGGTGCAAGAGCTGCTCGGATGAGCAGGGGTGCCCACCAGGTGGTCGGCCGCCCGTCGGGCGCCATCATCTTCCGGGCTGGATGCCATCTGTGCCACCTGTGCCGCTCGTCGGACGGTCGGCGTGGCCAACGCCCCCTGCAGGGCCCAGACGAGGGCGTCCTCCCGTAGCCGCCAGCGAGGGCCGGGGCTGGTGCCGGCGCCGAGCTCCCGGACCCGTCGGGCATGCCACGCCTGGTCGCCCAGGTGGGGGATGACCACTTGGGGCCTTCCCGAGGACAGCGCCGTGGCCGTCGTGCCCGCCCCGCCGTGGTGGACGACGGCCGCCAGCCTGGCGAGCAGCAGCCGATGGTCGACGCCGGGGGCATTGGCCACTGTCGAACCCGCCGGCCCGGTGGGCAGCAGTGAGGTCTGCACCAGCAGAGGTCGGCCGAGGCGACGCGCGGCGACCTCGAAGAGGTGCAGGTCGGCGCGCTCATCGGCCACCGGGCAGGTGCCGAAGCCCATCAGTACCGCGCCGGGGTGAGCCTCCAACCACTGGTCGAGCCAGGTGGGCACGGTGCTGTCCAGGCGCGGCGCGATGCGTCCGGTCTGATGAACCTCCAGTGCGCCGACACCGTGGGCCCACGACGGATCGGGTGTGCAGAGCACCGGCTCGGTAGCCAGCAGCAGTGGGCCAGGGCGTGCTCGTGATGCTCGTGCGGCCTGGCGACCCACGCGTGCCAAGGCGCGGGCGGTGATCGCTGCTCCCATCGAGCGCATCATCTGCCAGCCGACCGTGGAGACCCCCAGGGTCACCGGTGCCGGCAGGTACGCAGGGGCGAGCACGGTGCTGGCGGCGCTGCCGGAAGGAAGGATCGGCCCGAGCAGCAGACCGGCCGACGTGGTGCCGCGGCGGGCCGCAAGCAGTCGGGTGGCGTCGTGGGTGAGGATGCCCGAGACCACCAGGTCGGCGTCGTCCAGGGCGTCGGTGAGGGTGTCCAGGATAGCGCCCGCGGCCAGCGTGACCCGGCCGGTCATCTGGCCCCACATCGCCCCTGGCTGGGCCAGGGCCAGGCGCCGCATCCCGGGGCTGTCCGGCCAGAGCGCCTCGGTGCCGCGAGGCACCGGGCAGGCTTCCAGCCCGGCCTCGCGCACCAGCGGAGCACCGGATTCGAGGACCACGACCCGCACCCTGTTGCCACGGGAGGCGAGCTCCTGGCCCAGTCCGACGAAGGGGACCACGTCGCCCCGAGAACCGATCGAGACCAGCGTGCAGCGCATCGATCAGGCCCGGGCCCGCACCAGGTGCAGGATGTCGCGCTGCCAGCCGCCGACCGTGCGGGAGGCCACGTCATGGAAACCTGCCCGGTGCAGGTGCTCGGCCAGCTCCGGCATGGTGCAGAAGTCGTCGACCGAGCCGTGAAGATACTCGTACAGGCTGCGATCGCCGGTGATGATGCCGGCCAGCGGCAGGATGATGCGACGGTTCACCAGGCCCCATCGGCGGCGGGCCGCCACCGACCCGCGGACCGAATAGTCCTCGGCCACCAGGACACCATCGGGAAGCAGTGCCGCCTGGATGCCGACCAGAGTGGCGTCCAGGTCGGTGACATTGCGCAGCAGATAGCAGGTCAGTGCCCCGTGGGCAGGTGGCAGACCAAGGTCCTCGAGTCGCTCACCGCGTCCATGGACGAAGGTGACACCCTCGGGCCAGCGCCGGGAGCGCGCTCGCGCGAGCATCCCGGCCGAGGCGTCGACGCCGATGATGCGCGGGGTGATGCCCCGGCGGCGGGCGGCGCGCAACAGCGCGCGGGTGGACAGGCCAGACCCGCATCCGAGGTCCAGCAGGGTGGGCAGCGGATCGTCGATGCCGTCCAGCAAGGCCTCGGCGGCGGCGCGCAGGTGCCTGCGGTACCCGGGGTTGAGGGCCACCATCAGGTCGTAGTGGGTGGAGGCCTCGTCGAAGCCACCGGACAGGTCGTCGCGGGTGAGGGGCTGGTTGGTAGGTGTCACACGTCCTCCTGGGGTCGGCCCCACTGTTGCACACGATGCGGCCCGGCAACGGGTCAGGCGGCACGTTCCGCACCCACCCTGCCGACAGCCAGCAGCACCACGACGCTGGCACCCAGGAGTGCCAGTGACAACGCCACGGCCACGTCGAGGTTGCTCTCGAAGCCGACGAAGATGGCCAGGGGCATGGTCTGGGTGACGCCCTCGCGGTTACCGGCGAAGAAGATGGTGGCGCCGAACTCGCCCAGTGCGCGAGCCCAGGCCAGGACCAGGCCGGCGCCCAGGGCTCGCGCCGTGCAGGGCAGTGCGATGTGGCGGAACAGGTGCCCCTCCGTGGCGCCGTCGACGAAGGCGGCCTCCCGCACGGCCGGGTCGAGCGCGGCGAAGCCGACGCGGGCGGCGCGCACGAAGAAGGGGCCTGCCACGAAGACCTGGGCGAGTACCACGGCGGTCGTGGAGAAGGGCACCGTGATGCCCAGTGCGGCCAGTGGCGTGCCGGTGGCGAGGACCAGGACCATCGAGAGGGTGCTGGTCTGCAGGGACAGCCGGATGGCCCTGCCGACGTCGGGGTCGGACAGGGCCTCCAGTGGTGTGTCGGTCAGTCCTACCCAGGCCAGGGTGGCCACGGGTAGGACGAGCAGGGCGACCAGGGGGACGGCGAGCCACAGGAACAGTGTGCCCGCCGGTCGGGTGCGTGGGCAGGTCACGCGGACTGGTAGCCCGCGTCGGTCAGGACGGCGTGGCCGCGGCCCGTGGCGAGCCAGTCGACGAAGGCCTCGGCGGCATCCTGCTGGCGGCCGGCAGTCACGGGGGCGGCCGACAGTGCCAGGGAGGTGTTGAGGTCCTCCGGGATCTCTACGGTGTCAATGTCGGTGGAGTACTTGGGGACGTCGGTGACGAAGACGATGCCCGCATCGGCCTCGCCCATCCGCACCTTGCTGACGATGGCCTGGACCCCCATCTCCCGGGAGACGGTGTTGGCCAGGACCTTCTGGGAGAAACCTGGGTGCGCGGCGTCGATGCGGGCAAAGGTCTTGGCCGTGGTCTTCCAGATGGGCAGGGTCTCGGCGGCGAGCAGCACCGTGACGTCCTTGCCGGCCAGGTCCTCGACGGAGTCGATCCGGGCCGGGTTGCCGGGGGCGGTGAGCACCACGAGTCGCGTGGTGGCCACGGGGGTGACGGCCTTGGCCGCCACGAGGTTCTCCTGGGCCGCGGCAGCCATGTCCGTCGGGCTTGCGGAGATCCACACGTCGGGGGCGGCGCCCTTGGCGAGCTGCTCCCGCTGGACCGGGGTGTGTCCCACCTCGAAGACGACTGTGCCCAGACCCTCCGCCGTGTACGCGGCGGTCAGGGCCTGGGTGTGGGCCGCGAGTGCCCCGGGGGCGAAGACGGTGAGCTCGGGCGCGGTGGACGGCGAGCTGCTGCCGTCCTGGACGGGAGCGCTCGGCGTGGTGCCGCAGGCGGCCACTGGGAGCAGCGCGGGAGTGGCGAGGAGGGTGCGTCGGGTGGTCATGGTGTTTCCTTGGGGTGAGTTCCCTGTGTCCTGTCAGAAGTCGTCGGACGGGGCAGCGTGGTTCCCGGCGGTGGCGGATCGTGACCCTTTTGTGACCGACGACCGGGTCAGGTGGCGGCACGTGACCATGAATACCCCTGGGGCATCAGGTGGCCATGGTCGACTTCCCGGGGATCGAGGGGGCGCCTCGGCATCATGGCCCCGAACCCGTGGCAGTGTGTGTTTCGTGATGGCATGGTGGCTGCTCCCCCTGGCGCTGGCAATCGGCACCCTGCTCGGTCTCCTCGGGGGTGGGGGAGCGATCCTCACCGTGCCGGTCCTCACCACGCTCATCGGCCAGGACGCCCACCGGGCGACCACGGGATCACTCGTCATCATCGGCCTGGCATCCATCGTGGGTGTCGTGCCGCTGCTTCGGCAGGGCCGGGTCCGAGTGGCCGATGGCCTCCTGTTCGCCGCATTGGGCGTGGCAGGATCGCTCATCGGGTCACGCCTGTCCGCACGGGCCCCCGAGGACCTGCTGATGGCCCTGTTTGCGGGGCTGCTGCTGGCCGTGGCCACCCTCATGGCGCTCAAGATGCGGTCTCCAGCTCCGGTTGGTGCGGGCGAGCGCGGATGGACCGTGCGTACGCTCGCCGCGACCGCCGTCGGGCTTTTCACCGGTTTCTTCGGGATCGGTGGTGGCTTCGTCGTCGTGCCCGCACTGACGCTCGTGGTCGGCCTGTCAATGTCCCAGGCAGTGGGGACATCGCTGCTGGTGATCGCCATCAACTCCGCCGTCGCCCTGGCTGGAAGGGCTGCACACGGACTCGATGTCGACTGGACCGTCATCGGCCCCTTCGCGGTGGCCACGGTCCTCGGCACGCTCCTGGGCGGGCGCCTGTCGAGCCATTTCGACCAGCGGAGACTGCGGATCGGCTTCATCGCAATGCTCGTGCTCGTCGGCTTGGCCACTGCAGCCCAGTACCTGCCGAAGCTCGTGAGCTGAGCGCCCGGTGCGGCCACTCCCGGAAGAACCATCCCTGACCGCCAAAGGGCGCGGGCGGCGCGACGTCGCCGGGATGGGTAGTGTCGAACCATGATGCGCATCCTGAGCCGTGACCGCGATTCACTGACCTGGCGTCCTGGGCGCGACGCCCGCGCGCAATGCCACCCCGGTCCCAAGGGAACTCCTCGCGCGCACGGCCGCAGCGTGGTCGTTGTGGGTGGTGGGATCGCGGGTCTGTCGGCCGCCACCGAACTGGCCGAGCGCGGCGTGCAGGTGACTCTCGTGGAGCGAGAACGGCAGCTGGGTGGCCGCGTCGGGTCCTGGCCGGTGGAGGCGGCGGGCAGCCCCACCACCATGAGCCGCGGCTTCCACGCCTTCTTCCGCCAGTACTACCAACTACGTGCCCTGCTGCGACGCGTCGATCCGCAGCTGCGCTGCCTACGCGCGGTCGATGACTACCCGCTGGTGCTCAAGGACGGTCCGCGTGACTCCTTCGCCCGGGTGCCCCGCACGCCCCCGTTCAACCTGCTGGGCTTCGTGCTGCAGTCGCCGAGCTTTCCCGTCACTGCGCTGGCCCAGGTCGACATCGACGAGGCGATGGGTCTGCTGGACGTGCGCTTCCCGCAGACCTACACCGACCACGACGGGGTGAGTGCGGCCGATGTGCTGGACCGGCTGCGCTTCCCCCACAGCGCGCGGCACCTGGCGTTGGAGGTCTTCGCGCGCAGCTTCTTCGCCGATCCCAAGGACTTCAGCGGTGGTGAGCTGGTCGCGATGTTCCACACCTACTTCGTCGGCTCCGCCGAAGGGCTGCTCTTCGACGTCGCCGCCGACGACTTCACCACCGTGCTGTGGGATCCGCTGGCGCAGTACCTGCGACGGTTGGGCGTCACCATCCACACCGGCTGCAGCGCGCAGCGCATCGACAGTGACCAGAGCGGGGTCGTGGTCCACACCGACGCTGGCGAGCTGCGGGCCGACGCCGTGGTGCTCGCCACCGACATCGCCCCGCTGCAGCGCATCGTCGAGGCCAGCGACGGCCTGGGTGACGGACCGTGGCGCTCCCGGGTGGCGGGGCTGCGCAGGGCACCACGTTTCGCGGTCTGGCGACGCTGGCTGGCGGCCCGCCCCGCCGACGGCACCCCCGACTTCTTGGGCACCAGCGGCTATGGCCCGCTCGACAATGTCTCGATGGTCCACCAGTTCGAGCGCTCCGCACGGGCGTGGACCGACGAGCACGGCGGCAGCGTCGTGGAGTTGCACGCCTATGCCGTGCCCGATGATGCCGACCCCGACGAGCTGAAGGTCGAACTGGCCCGGCAGCAGGACGTGCTGCACCCCGAGCTGGCCGGTGCCGAGCAGCTGGCCGAGCAGTGGCTGCTGCTCGACGACTGCGCCCTGGTAGACACCTCTCCGTGGGGCCAGCGTCCGGGGGTCGAGACGCCCGACGAGCGCGTGGTGCTGGCTGGGGACGGGATCCGGTGCGACTACCCGGTGGCACTGATGGAGCGGGCGGCCACGACGGGCGTGCTGGCCGCCAACGTGTTGCTGGCGGGGTGGGGTGTGGCGGGCAGTGACATCTGGACCGCTCCGACGAAGCCACGTTTTGCCATCACATCCCCGCTGCGCAAGGGATTGCGTCGGATTCTGAGTTCCACCCCAGTGGAATGAAGATCTTGATACCTTGTACGCATGACAGGGGACCAGATCGGTAGGCAGGCGGCAGGACACCCGTCTCGGGCCGGTGCCCAGTACCAGCGCGCCCTCGAGGTGGCCCGCGATTCCACCTTCTGTGCCGTGGTGCACAGTGCCCGCCGTCTGACGGCCGAGGCCGCTCCCGAACTGCACGAGGCCGGCGCCTCGGTGGAGCTCTTCCTGCTGCTCGCGCAGGTCTACCAGGAGCCGGACTGTTCCCCGGCCGAACTCGCCCGGGCCTGCGGTTTCTCTGCACAGCACCTGGCCGGGCTACTGGACCGCGCCGAGGGGTGGGGGCTGATCGCCCGCATCGGGCGACGCGGCCGAGGGTTGCGCACCCGGATCCGGATCGAGCCGGCCGGCGTCGACCTGCTCGCGGTCACCTGGCCGCGGGTGCAGCAGGTCGGTGCGGACCGGCTCAGCTCAAGACAGCACCAGCAGTTGCGTTCATTGCTGCGACGGCTGCACGGCCAGGCAGTGCTGCAGGACGACGACCTGGTCGTGCTCAGCGACGAGGACGGTCACGACACCGGCACCGCCCACAGGCTCGAGGTGCACGGCAACGCCACACCGCGCCACCGGGCCTTCTCCACCTACCTTCGTGATGAAACCGGCCGGGTGCTGATCACCCGTCGCGCGCTGCACAAGGCCACGTGGCCTGGGGTGTGGACCAATGCTGCCTGTGGCCATCTGAGGCCCGGAGAGAGCCACGAACAGGCTGCGCTGCGTCGGGTGCCCGAGGAGCTGGGCACGGCACCCCGCGGGCTCTCGACGGTGCTGCCCGACTTCCGCTACCGCGCCGTCGATGCGTCGGGCCTGGTGGAGAACGAGCTGTGCCCGGTGATGACCGGCTGGGTGGATGCCGGGGCCGTCGACCCTGACCCCGAGGAGGTCGCCGAGCACGCCTGGGTGGAATGGGCCGACCTGCGCCGCACCGCCGAACAGATGCCCGTGCTGCTCAGCCCGTGGAGCGTGCTGCAGATCCGGGGCCTGGCCGAACTCGAGGACGACGGCCACCAGCTGTGGGGCCGGCCGTGAACCCCCCTGGCAGTGCCACGTCGTGGCGTCCTGTGCAGGCGGGGCTGACAGCAGCTCACGGTGGGGGACTGGGCGACACGCTGCGGGCCGTCGACGAGCTGTTGGAACAAACCCTGGAACGGCTGGATGCCGACTGGCGCGCCGTGGCCGGCCGGCGGGCTGACGTGCTGGGCGAACAGGACCTGCCGCGACTGGCCCGCGAGGCCGCTGTCGGCGGCAAGCGGATGCGGCCTGCGATGGTGCACTGGGGCTGGGTGGCCGCAGGTGCCCCCGCAGGCCCCCATCCACAGGTGGTCCAGCTGGGTGCGGCACTCGAGCTGGTGCACGTCTTCGCGCTGGTGCAGGACGACGTGATGGACCACTCCGAGCTGCGCCGGGGCCAGCCCAGCGTCCATGCCCGCAGCCGCGACCTGCACCGGGCCAGCCCTGCGCAGGGTTCGTCCGAGGAATTCGGCAAGAACATGGCGGTACTGGTCGGAGACCTGCTGCACTCCGAGGCCACCCTGCTGGTGGCAGGCCTGCCGGCGCCGGTGTGCGAGACCTGGCGCACCATGGTCGTCGAACTGGTGCTGGGCCAGCGGCTCGACCTCACCGGCGCGGCAATGGGACGCCGAGACATCACCCAGGCGATGGAGGTGGCCCGGCTCAAGACCGGCACCTACACCATCCAGCGTCCGCTGCAGATGGGCGCCCAGCTCGCAGGTGCCGGCGACGAACTCGTCGAATGCCTGCTGCGCTACGGCGACCACGCCGGCAAGGCCTTCGGGCTGCGCGATGACCTGCTGGGCACCTTCGGCCAGCCCGAGACCACCGGCAAGTCGAGCTTCGACGACCTCGAGGCCGGCAAGGCCACCGTGCTGCTGGCCCTGGCTGACCAACGCCTCGACGAGAGGGGCCGGATGCTGCTGCGCGCCACCGGCACCGGCAGCCTCGATCGGCAGCAACTGTCCGAGCTGGCAGCCATGATGATCGACCAGGGGGTGCGTGAGGAGGCCGAACAGCTGGTGGTGCGCGAAGTGGAGCTGGCCTGCGCAGCACTGGACACCAAGGTCGTCAGCCCCGAGGGGATTGCCCACCTGACCAACGAGATCCGCAGGATCGCCTGGAGGAGTTCATGAGCACCGTCATCGTGATCGGGGCCGGACTGTCCGGCCTGTCGGCAGCCTGCCACCTGGCCGGCCAGGGCCACCGGGTGGTGGTGCTGGAGCGGGAGGACACCCCTGGCGGCCGCGGCCTGCGGGTGGAACAGGCTGGCTTCACCTTCGACCTGGGCCCCACCGTCATGACGATGCCCGAACTGCTCGACGAGCCGTTGCGGGCCATCGGCTCCTCACAGGCCCGGGCCGTGCCGATGCGTCGTCTGGACCCCGCCTACCGGGGGGTCTTCGCCGACGGCAGTGAGCTGCTGATGCGCGGCTCCACCGAGGCCACCGCCCGCGAGGTGGAGAGGCTGTGCGGGCCCGAGGACGCCCGTGCCTTCCGCGAGCTGGAGCCCTTCCTGGCCGAGCTCTACCGCACCGAACTGCCCAACTTCATCGACCACAACTTCGACTCGGTGCTCGGCCTGCTGCACAATCCCGTCGCAGGGCTGAAGCTGGTGCGCATGGGTGCCTTCGGTTCCCTGTCGCGCATCATCGACTCCCGCATCGGCGACCAACGACTGCGGCGGATGCTGTCCTTCCAGGCCCTCTACGCCGGACTTTCACCCACCGACGCGCTCGGCGTCTACGCGGTGATCACCTACATGGACACCTATCGCGGCGTGTACCTGCCCGAGGGCGGCATGGGAGCGATCCCGCAGGGCATGGCCGCGGCGCTGGCCCCACACGTCGAGATCGGCTACGGCACCACCGTCACCGGCCTGTTGCGCGACTCGGCGGGGAAGGTCACGGGCGTTGCCACCGGCGACGGTCCGGTGGCCGCCGATGCCGTGGTGTGCACCATCGACACCCCCGTCGCCTACCGGTGGCTGCTGCCCGAGCTGTCCCTGCCGCGCTCGCTGCGACGGCCCGTGTACTCGCCCTCGGCGGCGGTCTGGCACGTGGGCGTGCGGGGACAACTGCCCGAGCGAGCCGCCCACCACAACATCCACTTCGGCGAGGCCTGGGAGGACTGCTTCGACGAGCTCGTCACACGGGGTGAACTGATGAGCGACCCGGCGCGGCTGGTCACCATCCAGACCATCGGCGAACCGCAGCTGGCCCCCGACGGTGCCCACACCCTGTACGTGCTGGAACCCACCCCCAACCTCGACGGCCGGGTGGACTGGGCCACGGAATCGGGGCCGATGCGCGAGCGGCTGCATCAGTTCCTGCAGGACAACCACTACCCGAGCGACGTGGTGGCCGAGCGCCTGGTCACCCCGCGGGAGTGGGCCGAGCTGGGCATGGGCGGCGGCACTCCCTTCGCGCTGGCGCACCTGTTCCGCCAGACGGGCCCCTTCCGTCCGGCCAACCACGAGCCACGGGTGCCCGGGCTGTTCTTCGCAGGCTCCTCGACGACTCCCGGTGTGGGGGTGCCCATGGTGCTGATCAGCGGCAAGCTCGCCGCCGAGCGCGTCGGGACCTACCTGGGAGGTCGCCGATGAGCAGCGAACTGGACCAGAAACTGCGCGTCGGCTACCGCGAGTGCCGCAGGATCACCTGGGAGCACGGCACCACCTACTTCTGGGGAGCGGTCTTGCTGCCGCGGGCCCAACGCCGACATGTCTACGCCGTCTACGCGCTGTGCCGAATGGCCGATGACATCGTCGACGCCCCCCGCGCCACGAGCGATGCCGACCGGGTGCCCACCACCCGCGCCGCGCTCGAGGAGTTCCGTGCCCGCTTCCACGCCGCCGCTGACGATCCCGCCGCCGCCGAACCGGTCTTGGCGGCGGTGGCCACCTCGGTTGCGGCGGCGGGGATCGACATGGAGTGCTTTGACCGCTTCTTCGACGCCATGAGCATGGACCTGGACACGGAGAGCTACGAGACCTGGGAGGACCTGCTGGACTACATGGAGGGCTCCGCCGCGGTGATCGGCGAGATGATGCTTCCAGTGCTGCGGCCCCGCTCGGCGGCGGCACGTGAGCCGGCGCGGGCGCTCGGCTTCGCCTTCCAGCTCACCAACTTCCTGCGTGACGTCGGCGAGGACCTGGACCGTGGCCGGGTCTACATCCCTCAGGAGGACCTGCGTCGCTTCGGGGCCGACCCGTGGCGTCGGGTCGCCGACGAGCCGTGGAAGGCACTCATGGCCTTCGAGGTGGAGCGCAACCGCGAGCTCTACCGCCAGGCGTGCGCGGGGATCACCCTGCTGCCAGGACCGTCGGCGCGCTGCGTGGCCACCGCCCAGGTGCTCTACGCCCGCATCCTCGACCTGGTGGAGGCCAATGACTACGACGTGTTCGGCGAGCGCCTGCGAATCCCCACCTGGCGCAAGGCTGCGATGGCCCTGGGTGGACTGGTGCGCGTCCCGCGCGAGAAGCCGTGATGGTCGCCCAGTCATCGCCTCGGGCCCGTAGCGCCGCAACACGCCCGGGCGGGCATATCTCTGCCAGCGGGGTGGACGTCGCGGTGGTGGGCCTGGGCCCGGCCGGTCGCGCCCTGGCGCACCGGCTGCTCGCCCACGGGGCTCGCGTGCTGGCGGTCGACCCGGAACCCGACCGGGCCTGGCAGCAGACCTTCGGTGGCTGGGCCGGGCAGTTGCCCGACTGGCTTCCCGAGGACGTGGTCGGGGCCCGCGCGCCCCGCACCGTGCTCCAGGCCCACGGCCGTCGGCCACTGCACGACGAGTACGTGGTACTCGACACCGCCCGGCTGCAGCAGGCCCTCTCACTGGACGGGGCAAGGATCCGGCGGGAGCGCGTTGCCGACCGGGAGCTGGCGGCACTGGCGCCAGTGGTCGTCGATGCCAGGGGTTCGCGGCCCCTGCTCGACGGCCCACACGCCGACGTTGCGGTGCAGACGGCCTTCGGGATGATGCTGCGTCCCGAACAGGCGACGGCCCTGCTGACTGGCAGTGACGGTGCCCGCGACGGGGCCGTCCTGATGGACTGGCGTTGCTTCGACGGTGCCCCGAGCTGGGGGGACCGTCCGGCGAGCTTCTGCTACACCATCCCGATGCCCGACGGCCAGGTGCTGGTCGAGGAGACCGTCCTGGCGGCCCTCCCCCCGGTGGGGGTCGACGAACTGGCCCGCCGGCTGCGGGTGCGGTTGGCGGCCCACGGCATCACCCCCGACGATGCGACCGCGACGGAGCTGGTGTGGATCCCCATGCTGCCCCAGCAGTCGGGGCACCGGCTGCCACGCTTCGGGACGGCCGGGGCACAGCTCAACCCGATCAGCGGCTACAGCCTGTTCGCGAGCCTGGCCCAGGCCGATGCCGCCGCCCGCCACCTGCTGCAGCACGGCACCGTTCCCAAAGCCCCGCGGGGCAGCCGCCTGGTCCGGCGCCTGGCCCTCGGCGCCGTGCTGGGGCTCACGGGCGACGAGACCGTCGACCTCTTCGAGGCATTCAGCCGCTTGCCGCGACGTGCCCAGCAAGCCGTCCTCGACCCCGCCGCCCCCACCTCCGCGGTGCTGTCGGCCATGGCGGGGCAGTGGTGTCGGATGGGCCCGTCGCGGCCTGCCCTGGTGCGCGCCACGGCATTCGGCCCCTGGCGCCTGCGCCCGCGTGCCCGCTCCCGTGCCGGGCAGGCCTGGGCCGGGCCTGCCACCCGGAGCGATGGATGACTGATCGAGCACGAAGGGGCATCGATCGCAGACGCGCCCGCCACCCGGGCGAGGTCCCGGTGCCCGCCGCCGGCACCGGCACCGATGGCCGGCCCACCATCCAGCAGACCGACGGGCTGTGGCGGATCCGGTCGCTGTCCGCGGCCAGACAGGTGCTGCGCGCCCGGCACCAGACGACACAGGCCGGCTTCACGGCGGAGAAGATCCCCGCTGACACCTCCTGGATCGGCCTGGAGCACCGGCCCATCCTGATCAGCGACGGCCCCCTGCACGACGAGCAGCGCAGTGAGGTGGCGCGCTTCTTCGCCCCCACCGTCGTACAGGAGCGCTACCTCGAGCTGATGGAACGGGTGGCTGCGCGCCGCGTCGCCCAGGCCATGGGCACGCGGGGGCTGGCCGTCGACGAACTGGCCCTGCACTACGCCGTCGAGGTGACCGCCGAGGTGGTCGGGCTCACCCACGAGCGTCCCGGCGAGGATCCGGCCGGACGCGAGCGGCGCCTGGCGCGGATGTCGGCACGGCTGGAGTCCTTCTTCGACCAGCCGCCCTTCGACATCACCCGCGACGACCTGGGCCGGACCCGTCGCCAATGGGCGCAGGCGGCACGGCGGGCACTGCTGCCGATCCTCAAGTTCTGGTGGAGTGACGTCCGCCCGGCACTGGCCGAGCGTCGCCGTCGGCCCCGCGAGGACGTGATGAGCCACCTGATCGGCCTGGGATGGAGCGCCCCCAACCTGCTGGTGGAGGCCGTCACCTATGGAACGGCGGGCATGGTGACCACCCGCGAGTTCATCTGCATGGCGCTGTGGCACCTGCTGAGCGACGACGACCTGCGCGACGACTACCTGGCCGGGGACCGCGAACACCGCTTGGCGGTGCTGTACGAGGTGATCCGGCTGGAACCCGTCGTCGGACACCTCTACCGGCGCACCACCGCCCCCGTCACCGTGCTGGCGGACGGCCGCGAGCAGGTGCTGGAGGCGGGATGCCTGGTGGACATCGACGTGCGGGCGGCCAATGCGGACCCCGCGGCGGTGGGCGACGAGCCGCTGGGGCTGTGCCCCGGACGCACCACGGCCCGTGGCGTCACTGCGGCCGGACTGGCCTTCGGTGACGGTGCCCACAAGTGCCCGGGCCAGGCGCTGGCGATGCTCGAGACCGAGGTGCTGGTGAGCCGCATCCTCGTCCAGGGGCCACGTCTGGTGGCCGAGCCCACGGTTGCCTGGGACGAGCTGGTGGCCGGCTACCAGGTCCGCGGAATGCGCCTGGACTGGGGCTGAGTGCCTCGGTCGGGAGCCCGGACGGCCTCGCCGACAAGCCATATCGCCGTCAACTGTCTAGTCTGGAACAGAGACTTCCCCGTCGGCCCCCCTGTGGCGATGCCCGACGGACCCGCACACCAACCCCGAACGAAGGAGCACCCATGAGCCCCACCCGGAGCCGCGGACGCGGACGCGGCCGCTCGAACCAGAAGAAGGGCCTCGAGCAGGCCCAGCAGGGAACCCTGCGCATCCTGCCGCTCGGCGGGCTCGGCGAGGTCGGCCGCAACATGGCCGTCCTGGAGTTCGACGGTCGCCTGCTGGTCATCGACTGCGGCGTCCTGTTCCCCGATCCCGACCAGCCCGGCATCGACGTCATCCTGCCCGACTTCGAGCCCATCGCCGACCGTCTGGACGCCATCGAGGGCATCGTGCTCACCCACGGCCACGAGGACCACATCGGCGGCGTGCCCTACCTGCTCAAGCTGCGCCCCGACATTCCCCTGATCGGTTCCCAGCTGACCCTGGCGCTGATCACCGCCAAGCTGGTGGAGCACCGCATCAAGCCGGTCACCAAGCAGGTGGCCGAGGGCGACCGGATCCAGCTCGGCGCCTTCGACTGTGAGTTCGCGGCCGTCAACCACTCCATCCCCGACGGCCTGGCCGTCTTCGTGCGCACCCCCGGCGGCACAGTGCTGCACACCGGCGACTTCAAGATGGACCAGTTCCCGCTCGACGACCGCATCACCGACCTGCGCGCCTTCGCCCGCTTCGGCGAGGAGGGCGTGGACGTCTTCATGGTCGACTCGACCAATGCCGAGGTGCCCGGCTTCACCACCGGCGAGCGCGACCTGGCCCCGGCCATCGCCGAGGTTTTCCGCACCTCGCCGAAGCGGATCATCGTCTCCAGCTTCGCCAGCCACGTTCACCGCATCCAGCAGGTGATCGACGCCGCCCACGAGCACAACCGCAAGGTGGCCTTCGTCGGCCGCTCGATGGTGCGCAACATGGGCATCGCGCGCGACCTGGGCTACCTGAACATCCCCGAGGGGATCCTCGTGGACCACCGCGACCTGACCAAGATGCCCGACAACAAGGCGGTGCTGATCTGCACCGGCTCCCAGGGCGAGCCGATGGCCGCCCTGTCGCGCATCGCGAAGAACGACCACCAGATCAAGGTGGGCCCCGGTGACACGGTGCTGCTGGCAAGCTCGCTGATCCCCGGCAACGAGAGCTCCATCTACAACGTCATCAACCAGCTCGCCGAGCTGGGCGCGAACGTCGTCCACAAGGGCAATGCCAAGGTCCACACCTCCGGCCACGCCTCGGCCGGGGAGCTCGCCTACTGCCACAACATCATCAAGCCGAGGAATGTGCTGCCGGTGCACGGCGAGTGGCGCCACCTGGACGCCCAGGCCACCATCGCCAAGAAGACCGGCGTGCCCGCCGACCACGTGCTCGTGGTGCGCGACGGCGCCGTGGTGGACCTGGTCAAGGGGCGCATCCAGGTGGTCGGCCAGGTGCCGGCCCGTCAGGTCTTCGTCGAGGGCGGCCAGGTGGACGTCGTCAACGACGAGACGCTGGCCGACCGTCGTGCGCTGGCCGAGGACGGCGTGGTGACGGTGCTGCTGTTCATCGACCCGAAGAATGGCGACATCGTCGAGGACCCCGAGTACATCAGCAAGGGTGCGCTGCCGGGGGCCGACGAGTTCGAGGAGCTCACCCCGAAGATCCAGAAGGCCCTGCACCGCGCCATCTCGACCGGCCGCACCGAGCAGGAGGACCTGGAGCAGGAGGTGGAGCGCACCGTCAGCAGCTGGTTCCGCCGTGGGCGCCGCACCAGCCCCGTCGTGATCCCGGTGGTCATCGACAACTGAGCCGGCGACCCGCCAGCCGACCGGGCCCGCCCCGTGACCGTGCGTCGCGGGGCGGGCCCTGTGCCTGTGGGGCCGGTAGCCTTGGGGCCATGCCCAAGATGAACGTGGAGAGCTTCAACCTCGACCACCGCAAGGTCGCCGCCCCCTACATCCGCCTCGCGGACCGGAAGGTTCTTCCGGCCGGAGACGTGCTGACCAAGTTCGACGTGCGCTTCTGCCAGCCGAACGAGGCCCATCTGGAGATGCCGGTGATCCACTCGCTGGAGCACACCATGGCCGAGAACTTCCGCAACCATGCCGACTACATCGTCGACTTCTCGCCGATGGGGTGCCAGACCGGTTTCTACCTGATCACCGTCGGCGACCACGAGCCGGCCGAGATCGAGGAGCTGGTGGCCGCCACCCTGGCCGACGTGCTGGAGGCCACCCAGGTGCCCGCCGCGAACGAGGTGCAGTGCGGCTGGGGTGCCAGCCACACGCTGGAGGGCGCGCAGGAGGCGGCCCGCACGATGCTGGCCAAGCGCGACCAGTGGTCCCAGGTGATGGCGTGATCGACGTCCTCCTGCTGGCCGCGATGGCCGAGGAGACCGCGCCGGTGCTGGCCGGCCACCAGGCCGTCGCGCTCGAGGTGCCGCATGGCAAGGCCTGGCGCCTGGAGCACGAGGGCCGCAGCGTCGTCCTGGTCACCTGCGGCATCGGCCTGGTGAACTCGGCCGCCGCCACGGCGCTGGCCATCGCCCAGCACCAGCCGCGCGTGGTCATCTCGCTGGGCTCGGCCGGCGGTCTGGGTGCCTCGGTGCTGCCCGGAGACATCATCGTCGGCCGCAGCTACCGCTATGCCGATGCCGACGCGACGGCCTTCGGCTATGAGTACGGGCAGATCCCGTCGATGCCGAGCAGCTATCCCGGCGGCGAGCAGCTGATCAGCCTGGTCGAGGCCGACGACAGCGACGCCTCGGTGCACGTCGGCGAGATCATCAGCGGAAACTCCTTCGTGGCCGGCGAGATCACCCCGGTGCTGCGCGAGCGCTTCCCCGAGGCGCTGGCCGCCGACATGGAGTCCACCGCCATCGCGCAGGTGGCGTGGAGCAGGGGAGTGCCCTTCGTCTGCGTGCGGGCGATCAGCGACCTGTGCGGCCCCAGCGCCGGCGATGACTTCCGCGGCTCCATCGATGACGTGGCCGAGCGCTCCGCCGCCGCCGTCTGGCGGCTGGTGGAGAAGCTGCCCGCCTGATTCCCGCCCGACCCGCCAGGGGCACAGTGCGGCCGACGCTTGCTGCAATTGCGCCCCTGGCGGCGCACGACACGTTCAAATGTCATCCGTGGCCGTATGTGCTGCAATTCCTGCGCCCGTGCTCCCGGGTGCTGCGCCTCAGAGCTGCGTGACGTTCCACCAGGTGGCGGGCACCGGCGCCTTGCCGCAGCTCTCCGGCACCTGTATTTCGTCGCTGGAGCGCTTCTCGACGGCCAGCGTCCAGGTGCGCCCGTCGCGGTGGCTGGCCCGCACCGTCTGGCCGTCGACCTCGTAGACCACGGCACCGGGATCGGTCTCGCCGGTGGCCGCTCGCAGCCAGGCATCCGCGATGCGTGCCATCGCCGGAAGGCAGGTGCGGCCGCGGTCGTGCTGCCCGTCGAGGGCCAGCAGCTGGCCCCTGAGTGCCCGCACCGCCAGCTCCTCGTCCACGCGGGCGGTCATCTGGCGTGCGGGCAGGGCCAGGGCGGTGGTGGCGAAGCGGTGCCCGCCCAGGTGGGTGGCCTCCCAGACCCGGTCCCCGAAGCGTGCGGCCAGGCTCCGCGCCAGCGGTGCGCCCTTGGTGGCACAGCAGCGATCGCGCTTGCCATTGGTGCACACCAGCAGCACGGGCTCCGCCGGCTCCAAGGGGGGCGGGGGAGCGGTGGCGACGGACAGGTCAGCCCAGCCCTCCAGCAGACCGGGTAGTTCGGCGGCATCCTCAATGGTGCAGCGGCCCAGCCATGGGGCCTCGACGGGCCCGCCGGCGACGAGCACGCGGCGGGGGCCCGGCTGGTCGGGGTGGTGCAGAGGGCTTCGCACCAGCAGCATCCTCCCGCCGGCCAGCTGCGCGGTGCGCTCCAACAGGGCGCCCAGCTCGGGGTCCAGATGCGACTGGGTGAAGGCTTTGGCTCCCCACGGGCCGGGCTGTTCCAGGGCCACCCAGAAGCGGGCATCGGGCGCAGTCCCGAGGGCGGGCAGTGCGGCATCGACCCAGGCATCCGAACACGTCATGGCACCAACCCTATGCGGCGGGCGCGGCAAGCAGACAGGTCCGTTGCCCCTGGGAGAACGGGCGACGCCCCCGCGATGGCTCGCGGGGGCGTCGGTTGGGTGGTCGTGGACCGGATCAGCCGAAGCGGCCGGTGATGTAGTCCTCGGTGGCCTTCTGGTCCGGGTTGGAGAAGATCTTGTCGGTGTAGCCGATCTCGACGAGCTTGCCGGGCTTGCCGGTGGCGGCCAGGTTGAAGAAGGCCGTCTGGTCGGAGACGCGGGCGGCCTGCTGCATGTTGTGCGTCACGATGACGACGGTGAACTTCTCCTTCAGCTCCTGGATCAGGTCCTCGATGGCCAGGGTGGAGATGGGGTCCAGGGCCGAGCAGGGCTCGTCCATCAGCAGCACCTCGGGCTCGACCGCGATGGCGCGGGCGATGCACAGGCGCTGCTGCTGGCCACCGGACAGGCCGACACCGGCCTTGTCGAGGCGGTCCTTGACCTCGTTCCACAGGTTGGCGCCCTTCAACGAGCGTTCCACCACCTCGTCGAGCTTGGCCTTGTTGGTGACGCCGTTGAGGCGCAGGCCGGCCGCGACATTGTCGTAGATGCTCATCGACGGGAAGGGATTGGGGCGCTGGAAGACCATGCCCACCAGGCGGCGCACGGCCACCGGGTCGACACCGTCGCCGTAGAGGTTGACGCCGTCCAGCAGCACCTCGCCGGTGGAGTAGGCGCCGGGGATGACCTCGTGCATGCGGTTCAGGGTGCGCAGCACGGTGGACTTGCCACAGCCCGAGGGGCCGATGAAGGCGGTGACGGTGCGGGGCTCGACGGTCAACGAGACACTGTCGACGGCGTGGAAGTTGCCGTAGTAGATGTTGAGGTCCTTGACCTCGATGCGCTTTGCCATGTCTTTTCTTTCCTTCTCGGGCTTACTTCTCGGCGAGCTTGCCGCGACGGGCAATTGCGCGGGCAATGAGGTTGAGGATCATCACCAGCAGCACCAGGGTCAGGGCCGCGCCCCAGGCACGGACCTCGCCGGTGGAGCCGACGGCGAAGCGGCGGTCCTCGTTGATCATCGTGGGCAGCGAGCCCATGTTGGAGGCGAAGGGGCTCACATTGGTGCCGGTGGCGAAGGCCACCAGGATCAGCAGCGGGGCCGTCTCGCCCATCACGCGGGCCATGCCGAGCACGATGCCGGTCAGGATGCCCGAGCTGCAGGTGGGCAGCACCACCTTGAGGATCGTCTTCCACTTGGGCACACCCAGCGCGTAGGAGGCCTCGCGCAGGCTGTCGGGCACCAGCTTCAGCATTTCCTCGGTGGAGCGCAGCACGGTGGGCAGCATCAGCAGCACCAGGGCCAGCGAGGCGGCGAAGGTGGAGCGTCCGAAGCCACCGATGGTGATCACCAGGGCGAAGATGAACAGGGCCGCGACGATCGAGGGCACGCCGGAGAGGATGTCGATGGCGAAGCTGACCACCTTGGCGATCTTCTTGCCGCGGGCGTACTCGACCAGCCAGATGGCACCCAGGACGGCGATCGGGACCGCGATCAGCGAGGTGATCAGGCCGATCTCCAAGGTGCCGATGATGGCGTGCTTGGCGCCACCGACCGACGAGTTCTGGGTGGCCTGGCCCTCGTCCTGGGTCCACCACTGGAGGCTGAAGTGGCGGGCGGTGCCGGCGCCGATGCCCTGCGGCTCGCCGATGACGACCTCGCGTGAGACGGCGGACGGCTCGGTGGACTTGCTGAGGCCCTTGAGCCTCTCACCGACCGCGACATAGCTGCCCGACTCGGTGTAGCGGTAGTCCAGCGGCTTGGCCGGGTTGTCGCCGCACTGGGACTGCTCGACGCGGACCCACTTGCCGCCGTCCTTGGTCGCACAGGTCTTGACGTAGTCGGGCTGGGCGGTGACCAGCGGCGCGGCGCCCTTGATGGCCACCGTGGACAGGATCCACAGCAGCGGGATGATCGCCAGGGCGCCGGCCAGCCAGACGAAGGCGGTGGCTGCCTTGTCGATCAGCTGGCGCTTGCCGCTGGGGGTGCGCAGCTGCACCTTCGACTCCCCGTTGGGGGCGGATGCGGTGTGGTTGACGGCGGTGCTCATGCCTTGACCTTTCCGGCATTGGCGAGGGTACGGGCGAAGGCGTTCACCACGAAGGTGAGGACGAACAGCACCAGGCCGGCGGCGATGTAGGCGCCGGTCTTGTCGGCGCTGTCGAGCTCACCCGCGCCGTTGGCGATGCGGGCCGCGAAGGTCTCGCCGCCGTCGAAGATGGAGAAGTTCAGGTCCTGCACGGTGGACAGGATGATCATCACGGCGACGGTCTCGCCGAGGGCACGGCCCAGGCCCAGCATGGCCGCGGCGGTGACTCCGGAGCGGCCATAGGGGATGACGGCGGTGCGGATCATCTCGGTCTTGGTGGCGCCCAGGGCCCAGGCGGCCTCGATGTGGTCACGGGGAGTCTGTGCGAAGACGTCGCGGCTGATCGACGTGACAATCGGCAGGATCATGATGGCCAGCACCGTGGAGGCGGTGAAGACGGTGCCGGGGGAGGGCAGCAGGCCGGGCTTGAAGAAGGGGATCCATCCCAGGATGCGGGTGAGGAATTCGCCCAGCGGCACCAGTGTCGGTCCGAGGATGCGCAGGCCCCACAGGCCGTAGACGACCGAGGGGACAGCGGCCAACAGGTCGACCATGAAGCCGACGACATTGGCCAGGCGGCCGCGGGCGTAGTGGGTGATCAGCAGGGCGACGCCGATGGCGATCGGGACGGCGATCATCATGGCGATGATCGAGCTGAAGACCGTGGTCCACAGCAGGCCCAGGATGCCGAAGCGGAAGTTCTGCCCCAGGTCCCATTCGTTGGAGGTGAGGAAGTTCGCGTTGTTGCGCATCAGGGAGGGCACGGCCAGCGCCAGCAGGAAGAGGGCGATGAAGCCCACGACTGCGACGATCATGCCGGCGGAGATGCCGGTGGCGGACTTGAAGGCGAGGTCGGTGCCGGGCTTGACCTGGGCCAGGGTGACCGGCCCGGTCTCGACATCCGGCGTGCTCGCGGCCCGGCGCTGGGTGGCCACGGCGCGGCGCACCGTGGGCGTGGGCGGTTCGGTGTGGGGTTCGGTGGCGACCACGTCGGCGGGCGAGACGTCGGCATCTGCCGGCGTCACGTCCTGACGGGGGTCATTGCCTGGTGTTGGCATTGCTCTTCCCTGTTCCTGTTGGAGGCTCTGGTGCGGTTCGTCCGCGCGGGCGGGCGGGGTGGGGATGGACCCGACCCCGGACAGTGAGAGGGGAGCGACCCTCTCGCCGGGGCGAGAAGGCCACTCCCTCAGTCAACTGCTCGGGTCACGACCGCTGGTCGACACCGCTGGGTGCAGACGATCAGGCAATGGCCTTGATGGAGTCCTGCACCTTGGTCTGCATCGACTTCGGCAGCGGGGCGTAGCCGGCATCCTCCAGCTGGCCCTGGCCCTCGTCGGAGGCGGCGTAGGTCAGGTAGTCCTTCAGCAGGGCGGTCTTGTCGGCGGCCAGGCCCTTCGAGCAGACGATCTCGTAGGTGACCAGGATGGCCGGGTAGGCGTCGGCCTCCTTGATGGCGTAGTCGAGGCTCAGCTTGAGGTCATTGCCCTTGCCCTTGATCTCGGCGCCCTCGACGGCCTTGCCGACCGTCTCGGGGTTCAGCTCGACGGCGCCGGCACCGTTGTCGATCAGGGCCATGCTCAGGTCATTGGACTGGGCGTAGCTGAGCTCCATGTAGGAGATGGCACCCTTGGTCGACTTCACGGCCTCGGCGACGCCCGAGGAGCCGTCCTTGCCCTCGCCGGCCTTCAGCGGCCACTTCTTGCCGGTCTCGGCGGCGAAGGCCGTCGGGGCGGCCTCCTTCAGGTACTTGGTGACGTTCTCGGTGGTGCCGGACTCGCCGGAGCGGTAGAAGACGGTGATCTTGTCACCGGGCAGCGTGGCCTCGGGATTGGCCTTGGCGATGGCCGGGTCGTTCCAGGTGGTGATCTTGCCGGCGAAGATGTCCGAGAGCAGCGCCGGGGTCAGGGCCAGCTCGTCGACGCCGTCCAGGTTGTAGGCGAAGGCGATGGGGCCGACGACCATCGGCAGGTTCCAGGCCTCGTTGCCGCCGCAGCGCTTCTTGGCGGCGTCGACCTCGATGGTGCCATCGTCCTTCGGCTTGTCCTTCAGGGCGGAGTCGGAGCCGGCCCAGTCGACGAGCTTGCTGTTGAAGTTGGTGATGCCCTTGCCGGAACCGGTGGGGTTGTACTCGATGGTGCCCTTGCCGCCGCACTTGTCCTGGTAGGACTTCTTCAGCTCATCCATGGCGGTCTTCTGGGCGGAGGAGCCCTCGCCCTTGAGGCTGCCGGCGGGGCAGGCCAGGTCGGCCGAAGCGACGGCGGCGTCGGAGGAGCCGGAGTCGGTCGCCTTCGACGCAGCGCTGCCGGCTGCGGAGGTGGCGGACTTGCCAGCTTCCTGGGCACCGCCACAGGCGGTGAGGCTGAGGGTTCCGAGGAGGGCCAGTGCGGCGAGCTTGCCGGTGCGATTCATCGTCACGTGATTCCTTGTGTCGCTGTCGCGGCAGAGCCGCGCCGGGAGCCCTGTGCTCCCTGTGCGTCACGGTAGGCAGGTCATGTGTCCTGTTCCGAGCGGTTTGGTTAACGAAGGGTGAACGTTGGCGTGGCATTGCGCCAATTGCCTGCGCCAGCGCGCCTCATGCGGAAGATTTGTGGGTTTCTGTGGCGACGGCGCGGCCCTTGTCGTCGAGGTGGACCACCAGGACCTCGCCGGTGAGCATGGCGGCATCCTTGACCCCCGCCCCGGCACGCATGTCGGGCAGTACGGGACGGTGGCCGCAGACCGCGACCACCTCATTCTTGCGGGCCGTCTCGCGGCACAGTTCGGCGACGAAGTCCTGCACCTCCCGGCTCTTGCCCTCGGCCTCCTCCTCGCTGAGCAGGCTGACTCCGGCGATCGGCATCGCGCTGGCCCGGGCCTTGGGGATGAGGGTCTGCATGCAGCGGGTGGAGGTGGAGCTGACCAGGCGGGTGGTGCCGTAGGCCGTCAGCAGTCCCACCATCCGGCGGGACTGGCGGCGGCCGCGGGAGGACAGCGGACGGTGCCAGTCGTCACCATTCCAGTGCTTGCGCAACATCGCCTTGCCGTGGCGCACCACCAGCAGGGTGCTGGTGGCCGGCAGCTCCAGGGCATTGCGCAGGACCTGCTTCTCGTCCTCGTAGCTGAGTTTCGACAGGGCCTTGTCGATGGGCATCCAGACCGCCTTCTCCACTTCGCGGTCAGGACGGCGACGACGTTCGGCGTCCACTACGCCGACCCACCAGCGCACCACCTTGGTCTTCTTGCCCACCTGGTAGCGCGTCCGGCCGGCGGGCATCCCCAGGTGGATGCGCACCCCGGTCTCCTCGTGGACCTCGCGCACGGCAGTGGCGGGCAGGTCCTCGTCGGTCTTCGGCTTGCCCTTGGGCAGGGACCAGTCCTTGTAGGTGGCACGGCGTACCACCAGGACCTCGCGACGGTCCTCGCCACCGCGCAGCACCACGGCTCCTGCCGCGGTGATCCTGCCCTTGCTCCCCATCGCGTCCCACTCCTCAGCCGTGCCTGCTCCCGGTCCCCTGGGTCAGTGCCGCCGTCGGGAGGCCTCCAGGATGTAGTGCTCCTGCAGGTCCACCAGGGGCTGGCCGTGCTCGTCGGTGGTGTGCGGCTCCCAGGTGCGGTCCACCAGCTGCCAGCTGACGGTGCCGTCGTCGAAGCAGGCGTCGAACATCTGCTCCACCTGTTCGATGTGGCGCGGATTGGTCAGGCTCACGATCACCTCGACGCGACGGTCCAGGTTGCGGTGCATCAGGTCGGACGACCCGATGCCCACCGAGGCATTGCCGCCGTTGGCGAACCAGAAGACGCGCGAGTGCTCCAGGAAGCGGCCCAGTACCGAGCGGACGCGGATGTTCTCGCTCAGGCCCGGCACCCCGGGGCGGATGGTGCAGATGCCGCGCACCCACAGGTCCACCGGAACGCCCGCCTGGCTGGCCCGGTACAGGGCATCGCTGATCTTCTCGTCGACCAGGGAGTTGACCTTGATCCGGATGCCGGCCGGAAGCCCCTTGCGGGCATTCTCGATCTCGGTGTCGATGCGCTCCAGCAGACCCTTGCGGATGCTGTGCGGGGCGACCAGCAGGCGCCGGTAGTTGGTCTCCTGCGTCATGCCCGAGAGGTGGTTGAACATGCGCGCCACGTCGTCGGTGATGATCGGGTTGGACGTGAGCAGGCCCATGTCCTCGTACATCCGCGCCGTCTTCGGGTTGTAGTTGCCGGTGCCGATGTGCGCGTAGCGACGCAGGCCGTCGACATCGTCGCGCACCACGAGGCACAGCTTGCAGTGGGTCTTGAGGCCCACCATGCCGTAGACGACGTGCACGCCGTACTTCTCCAGCTTGCGCGCCCAGGCGATGTTGTTCTGCTCGTCGAAGCGGGCCTTGATCTCCACCACCGCGAGCACCTGCTTGCCGGCCAGGGCGGCCTCGATCAGGGCGTCGACGATGGGGGAGTCACCGCTGGTGCGGTAGAGCGTCTGCTTGATGGCCAGCACCTTCGGGTCCGCGGCGGCCTGCTCGACGAAGCGCTGCACGCTGGTGGCGAAGGAATCGTAGGGGTGGTGCAGCAGCACCTCGCGCTTCTTCAGCGCCGCGAACATGTCGGCGGGCTTGGCGGTCTCCACCTCGGCCAGGTCGGGGTGGGTGATGGGCAGGAAGTTGGGGTACTTCAGGTCATCACGGTCGACGCCGGCCAGGCTGAACAGCCCGGTCAGGTCGAGCGGCGCGGGGAGCTTGAAGACCTCCTTGGGCTTGACGTCCAGCTCGCTCATCAGGAGCTCGAGCATGGGTTCGTCGATGTCGTCCTGCACCTCCAGGCGCACCGGCGGACGACCCACCTTGCGGCGCAGCAGCTCCTTCTCCAGCGCGAAGAGCAGGTTCTCCGCGTCGTCCTCCTCCACCTCGAGGTCTTCGTTGCGGGTGACGCGGAAGGTGGTGTGCTCCAGCACCTGCATGCCGCTGAAGAGCTGGTCCAGGTGACGTCCGATGATCTCCTCGAGCGGCAGGAAACGCCCGCCGCCCAGGGTGACGAAGCGGTCCAGGATCGTGGGCACCTTGACCCGGGCGAACTGCTTGGCACCGGTGAGGGGGTTCTTCAGCAGCACCGCCAGGTTGATGCTCAGCCCGCTGATGTAGGGGAAGGGGTGGCTGGGGTCCACCGCGAGGGGGGTCAGCACCGGGAAGATGCGTTCGCTGAACAGCGTGCGCATCTCGTCCTTCTCGGCGGCGGTCAACTCCTCCCAGGTGAGGATGACGATGCCGTTGTCGGCCAGGGCCGGGCGCACGTCCTCGGCAAAGACGCGGGCCTGCTCGGCCACCAGCTCGTGGGTGCGCTCCAGGATGTCGTCGTGCAGGTCGCGCGGCATCTGCCCGGTGACGGTGCGCACGGCCACGCCGGCATCGATGCGGCGCTTGAGGCCGGCCACGCGCACCATGAAGAACTCGTCCAGGTTCGACGAGAAGATGGCCAGGAACTTGGCCCGCTCCAGCAGGGGGATGCGCAGGCTGTCCCGGGCAAGGTCGAGCACCCGGTTGTTGAAGGCCAGCCAGCTCATCTCACGATCGAGGTAGCGGTCGGACGGCAGGTCCGGCAGGGGCTCGTGCTGGGCAGCGTCGGCGTCGTTCATGGGGTTCACGGGTCTCCTCAGGAGGCGTAGCTGGCGTCACGGGTGACGACGACAAACCTAGCGGATTCGTACATCTTCACCACCCGGTGTTCCGATGCCTCGACGTAGAGCCGGACCCGTTCCACGCCCCGCTCCACAAGGTGTTCCATGCCGGCATTGAGCAGGGCACGCCCGATGCCGCGGCCCGAGGCCCCGGGGCTGACCCCGATCACGTAGACCTCGCCCAGCAACTCATCGGGATGCTCGGTGTCGCCGTGCTCGGTCTTGGTCCAGTGGAAGCCGAGCATGGCGCCGGTCTCCTCGTCGGCCGCCACGATGATGCCCTGGGGGTCGAACCAGTCCTCGTCGGCACGCAAGCGGAAGTCGGCCAGTGTCATCTGCCCCTGTTCGGGGTGGTGGGCGAAGGCCTCGGCGTTGACCTCCACCAGCGCGGAGGCATCGGCCTCGCTGAAGGGGCGAAGCACCACTCCCTGCGGGGCGTCGGTGGGCTCCAGCGGGCGCTCGGCGAGATTGCGTTCCATCACCAGCAGCTCGCGCACCTTGCGCGCGCCCAGGCTCTCGGCCATGGCGCGGGCGGCGGGCAGGTCGCCGAAGGCCCACCAGACCGGCTGCTTCTCCACCTTGGCCACCTCGGCGGCAAGGCAGGTTGCCACCCCGCGGCGCCGGAGCTCGGGGTGCACCACCATCTGCACCTGGTGGTTCGGCCGGTCGCACTGCGCGTAGCCGGACAGCACCCCGCCGCAGTGGGCCAGCCAGTGCACTGCGTGGCCCCGTCCGTCCAGGGCAAAACCGGCGGCCTCGTTGAGGGGGCGGACCCGATCCTCGGTGGTGGCCCGCTCGACCAGATCCAGGACGGCCTCGCGCTGGGCGGGCGTCAATGCCCCGGTACGGCTGATGTGTGTGTTCACATCCTCCACGCTAGCGGCCCTGCAGCAGCTGTCCACCACCGTGTGCAGCCCCGTGGTCCGCCTGGCCCTCGGCCTGGTCCACACCCGCGTGCTGTCGCGCTGGTCGTGTCGGGCACCGATAGTCTGCTGTGCATGAGCCACCAGGCAGAGCAGGTGCCACTGGCCGGCGGCGTGCGAGCCCAGCCGGCCATCGCGGCGCGCGCCCGTCGCCTGTTGCTGCAGCTGCAGCTGGCCGTGGTCGTCTCCGTGCTGGGCCTGGGAGCCAACGTGATGGCCTCGCGGACCCTGCTGCGCTTCGAGGGCAGTGCCCGCCTGTGGCCGATGCTCGCCAACCTGGCCGCCATCCTGGTGCTGCTGGTCTGCCTGCTCCAGCTCTTCGTGTGGAGTCAGGCACAAAAGGAATGGACCGGGCGCAAGGACGTGTCCTTGGCGGTTCTGCTGGCGCCCTCCGCGGCGGGCCGGTGGCTCGGCGTGCTGTGTGGGCTGGGCGGCCCGCTGGCGGCCTCCCGCATCATCGAACAGACCTCCCGCCAGGAACAGGCCCACTGGTGGGCCCTGTCCGGGGCCCTGTGCACGATCGTGGCCACCGCCTTCGGGGCCATCCAGTTCTTCGACCCTGCCGGGCCCCGCGGGGTGCTCCCGAGCCGCATCGCGGGGGGACGGCAGGCGCCCGGCCGGGATGGCCACCAGGACGAGACCGTGGTGTTGGGCACCCGTAGGGATGGTGTGGTGCTGGGCACCCGTCCGGATGGTGTGGTGCTGGGCACCCGACCGGATGATCGGGACGGCGCCACCCCGCCCGAACCGGGTCGCTGAGCATGCGGATCGCTCACCTGCACCGCGCCGGGGCACCTCCGCTGCCGGCCAGCTTCGGGCTGTTGGACCACGAGGTCGTCGCGATCGCGGACCCGACCGTGGAACTTCCCGCCGGGTGCGTGCTGGTGCTGGTCGATGCCCGCGCCGACCTGGCCGGCGCCAAGGAGGCGTGCACCCAGCTCCAGCTGCTGCAGGAGCCGGCGCCGGTTCTGCTGCTGGTCGACGACGACGCCCTGGGTCTGCTGGGGCCCTCCTGGGGCGCGGACGACTTCGTGCTGGCCGAGGCCCGGCCCCAGGAGCTCGAGGCGCGGATCCGGATGGCGCTGCGCGAGGGTGAGCCATCCCACCTCGTGCGCAGCGGCCCGGTGTCCATCGACGAGCAGGCCTACACCGCCACGCTGGGCGGGCAGGCCCTCGACCTGACCTACACCGAGTTCGAGCTGCTGAAGTACCTTGCCCTGCACCCCGGCCGGGTGATGACCCGCGAGCACCTGCTCAGCGAGGTCTGGGGCTACGACTACTACGGAGGCACCCGCACCGTCGATGTCCACATCCGGCGCCTGCGGGCCAAGCTGGGACCCGAGTACGACGCCCACATCGTCACCGTGCGCAATGTGGGCTATCGCTTCCTCGCCACCCGGTGAACGGACGAACCGGCGTCAGCGCGCGCCGAAGAGCTCGTCGGAGTCGAGCAGGATCGTCACCGGACCGTCATTGACCAGGCCCACTTGCATGTCGGCCCCGAAGCGTCCGGTCTCCACGTGGGCCCCCAGCTCGCGCAGGCAGGCGACGAAGTGCTCCACCAGCGGCTCGCTGACCGGACCGGGGGCAGCGGCGCTCCACGACGGGCGACGGCCCTTGCGGCAGTTGGCGTAGAGCGTGAACTGGCTCACCACCAGCAGCGGCGCCTGCTCGTCGGAGGCGGAGCGTTCACCGTCCAGGATGCGCAGGCCCCACAACTTCTCGGCCATCCGGCGCATTACCTCCTGGTCGTCCTCGTGGGTGATGCCGACCAGGAGCACCAGGCCGGGGGAGGGCAGGCTGCCCACCACCTCCCCGGCGACGCTGACCTGTGCCTCCAGGGCTTTCTGCACGACGACTCGCATACCTCCCAGACTAGGGGTGCGCAGCCGGGGGGTGCGCAGCGGGAAGAAAGCGTCGGTGGTGCTCGTTAGACTCCAGTGGTGGCCCAAACCAATGTGATCATCCTCGTGGCCGCCTGCGCCCTGGTGGTGCTGGCGTGCCTGGCAGTCCTGGCCACCCTCCTGCTGCCCGGGGGATGGCGACCACGACGAACGAAGCGAGACGCCTGATGCCCTTCCAGATTCCCGAGGACCTGAACCCCAAGCTCTTCCCGCTGGCCTGGATGATCGGCCGCTGGCGCGGCAATGGCCACGGCACCTGGCCCGGACACGGCGAGTTCACCTACGGCATGCAAATCGACTTCGAGACCAATGGCGGTCCCTACCTGCACTACGTCTGCCAGACCTACAAGGTGGACGACGCTGGCCAGCCCGTCGAGCCGATCAGCATGGAGACCGGCTTCTGGCGCCCCAGCGAGGACAAGAAGAACCTCGAGGTGGTGCTGACCGCACCCGAGGGCTGGGCCGAGGTGTGGACGGGCACCATCGACGGCGCCCGCATCGACCTGGTCACCGATGCCGTGATGCGCACCGAGAGCGCCGAGGTGGAGTACACCGGCGGCTCGCGCCTCTACGGCCAGGTGGAGGGCGACCTGCTGTGGACCTTCGACCGCGCCACCACCAACCACCAGCTGCAGCCCTACCTGTGGGCGCGCCTGCAGCGCGTCGCCTGAGGCCGGCATGAGCGACATCCTGGTTGACTCCGGCATCGACGAAGGGCTCGTCTGGCACCACGGCGACCCGATGCGCGAGCAGCGCACCATGGCGGCCGGTGGCGGGCAGCTCCGTCTGTCCAACCGTCCCGTCCTGCAGGTCAGCGGACCGGACCGGCTGCCCTGGCTGCATTCGCTGACCAGCCAGCACCTGGAGGGGCTGGCCGAGGGCGAGTCGGCCACTGCCCTGGTGCTGGACCCCAATGGCCGCATCGAGCACGTGCTGCACGGGGTCGAGCTTGACGGCAGCTTCTGGGCCTGGACCGAACCCGGCCGCGGCGAGGAACTGGCCGGCTGGCTCGACCGGATGCGCTTCATGATGCGCGTCGAGGTCAGCCTGCGCGAGGACCTCGAGCTGGTCTGGACCGGACGTGCCGCAGTCGAGGGCACCCCTGAAGCGGCAGTGGCCGTGCGCTCCAGCGACATCGCCGAGGGCCGTGAGTTCTTCGTCCCGCGCGGCACCGACCTGGGCGCGGACCCGGTGGGCGTCTGGGCACACGAGGCGCTGCGGATCGAGGCGGGGGTGCCGCGCATCGGCATCGACACCGACCACAAGACCATCCCCAATGAGCTCGGCCTGCTGGGCACGCACCTCGAGAAGCGTTGCTATCGCGGTCAGGAGACCGTCGCGCGGGTGCACACGCTGGGCCGTCCGCCGCGCCGCCTGGTACAGCTGCACCTGGACGGTTCCATGGAGTCGCTGCCCGCACAGGGGCAGCCAATCGTGCACGGCGAGCGGGAGGTCGGCTTCGTCGGCGGCTCCCAACGCCACCACGAACTGGGCCCGATCGCCCTGGGCCTGGTCAAGCGGAATGTGCCCGTCGAGGCCAGCCTGCTCATCGGCGACATCAGCGCCGGCCAGGAGGCCTTGGTGGACCCCGAGGTGGGACTGCACGTTCGTCCCAGGCTCTGATCGCCAGGAGGCAGACGATGACCACCGGCCAACCCTCGCCCGTCCTGGTCCACGTGGTGCGCCAGGACTTCCTGGAGTGCGTCCACCGCGGCCGGGTGGTGTTCACCGATCCCGACGGGAGCATCGCCCTGGCCCTGGGCGATGCCGAGGCACTGCTCTATCCCCGTTCGGCCAACAAGCCGATGCAGGCGCTGGCCATGGTGCGCAGCGGACTCGACCTCGACGGCGAGCTGCTGGCCCTGGCCGGGGCCTCGCACTCGGGGGAGTCCTTCCATCTGGACGGTGCCCGCAGGATCCTCGCCGAGGTGGGGCTGGGCGAGGACGACCTTCAGTGCACGCCCGACTTCCCGCTCGACGAGCAGGCGCGTACCGAGTGGATCCTGGCCGGGCACGGCAAGGAGCCGCTCGCGATGAACTGCTCGGGCAAGCACGCCGCGATGCTGCGGACCTGCCTGCGGGCTGGCTGGCCGACCCAGGGCTACCGGGAACAGGACCATCCGCTGCAGCTGGCCGTGGCGGCCACGATCACCGAGCTGGCCGGGCAGGCCAGTCATCACACCGTGGACGGCTGCGGCGCTCCGTTGTTCGCGATGCCCCTGCGCGGGCTGGCACACGCCTTCGGCCAGCTCGCCGGTGCCGACGACGGGGAGGCGAAGCTGGTGGCGGACGCCTACCGCACGCATCCCGAATGGGTCTCCGGCACGCGCCGCGAGGAGGTGGTGCTGCACCGGGCCGTGCCCGGGCTGGTCTGCAAGATCGGCGCCGAGGGCTGCCTGGCGATCGGCTTGGCCGATGGTCGCGGCATCGCCATCAAGACCGACGACGGCAATGCGCGCGGACTGTTCACCATCGCCCACGCACTGCTGACCCGGCTGGGGATGGGCGGCCCGCAGCTCGATGCCCTCGCCCAGGCGCCCGTGCTGGGTCACGGGGAGCCCGTCGGCGCCATCCGTGCAGTCCCGAGCCTGTTCGATTGACCGTCCTGGATGCCACGATGCCCGGCCCCGGAACTTCCGGGCCGGGCATCGTCGTCATCGTGAGGCTGGTCAGGGGGTGACGATGACCTTGTCACCCACGCGCACCTGGCTGTAGAGCCACTTGGCGTCACTGAGCTTGTTCATGTTGACGCAGCCGTGGCTGCCCGGGCCGGAATGGCCGATCCGGGCGAACTCGGCGGAGTAGTGCACGGCCTCGCCGCCGTCGAAGAACATCGTGTAGGGCATGTTCACGTGGTACAGCGTCGAGTACCAGTTGGGGTGCTTCAGGTAGACCTTGAAGGAGCCATTGCGGGTCACGTGGCCCGGGCGGCCGGTGCGCACGTCATAGCTCTTCTGGATCTTGCCGTTGATCACCCAGTACATGCGGCGGTCGCCCTTGTCGATGCACAGGGCGCGGCCGGTCAGGCAGCGGCGGTCGAGCTTGGCGGCGATGCCGGTGGCGGGCTTGCGGTTCCTGTAGCGGCTCAGGATCAGGTTGTTGGTGCGGCTGTCGACCACGCCGGTGACCGGGAGCTTGTTGTCCTTCTGGAACTTCTTGACCGCGGCGGTGGTCTGGGGTCCGTAGACGCCGATGATGGCGCTGGCGGGCAGGTAGCCCAGGCCGTTGAGCCGGCCCTGGATCTGCTTGACGGTGTTGTTGCGGTGGCCGGGCTTGGCGACGACGGTGGCAGCGGGTTTGGGGGCCGGCTTGGCGGTGGGCTTGGGGGCCGGCTTCGGGGTGGGCCTGGCCGTGGTCTTGCGGTTCTTGTAGGCGGTGATGATGCGGGTGTTGGTGGTGGTGTCCACGATGCCGGTGACCGGGAGCTTGTTGTCCTTCTGGAACTTCTTGACCGCGGCGGTGGTCTGGGGTCCGTAGACGCCGATGATGGCACTGGCGGGCAGGTAGCCCAGGCCGTTGAGCCGGCCCTGGATCTGCTTGACGGTGTTGTTGCGGTGGCCGGGCTTGGCGACGACGGTGGACGGGGCGGCAGCCCTGACCGTGGCGGCGGCCTGGCTCGGGGTGGCGCTGGCGGTCGCCGACGGGGCCGGCGTCGGCGTCGGCGTCGGTGCGGCCTGGGCGATGACGGCAGGCCCGGCCAGCAGGCTTGCGCTGGCGAGGCTTGCGACGAATGCGCGGTTCAGGGTGCTGGACATGGTTTCCTCCGTGGGTGGCTTCCTGACTGGTACACGCTCCACGAGGCCGCGGGGTTGCACGGGATGCCAATTTTTTCCTGAAGGCCCCGGGGGGATGGAGCCAAGGCCTCATCCTCGCATCGTGAAGGGTCGCATCAGTGCTTGCCGTGGACGTGTCAGGAGGAAAAGAACCGCCGCCCACCCGTGGGGGTGGACGGCGGTTCAGCCAATCGTCAGCAGCTCACTTCTTGTTGGCCGCCTTGAGGCGGCTGCGCACCTTGGCGCGGTCGTTCATGCTGAGCTGCACCTTGCGGATGCGGACATTCTTCGGCGTCACCTCGAGGCACTCGTCCTCGGCGCAGTACTCCAGCGACTCCTCCAGGCTCATCAGTCGCGGCGGGATGAGGCGCTCGAGTTCGTCGCCGGTCGCGGAGCGCACATTGGTGAGGTGCTTCTCCTTGGTGGGGTTGACGTCCATCTCGTCGGGGCGGGAGTTCTCTCCCACCACCATGCCCTCGTAGACCTCCTCGCCGGGGCCGACGAACAGGGTGCCGCGCTCCTGCAGGTTGAACAGCGTGTACGAGGTGGTGACGCCCATGCGGTCGGCGACCAGCGAGCCGGTCGGGCGGTTGCGCATCTCGCCGGCCCACGGGAAGTGGCCCTCGTAGACGTGGTTCATGATGCCGGTGCCGCGGGTCTCGGTGAGGAACTCGGTGCGGAAGCCGATCAGGCCACGGGCGGGAAGCACGAACTCCATGCGGACCCATCCGGTGCCGTGATTGACCATCTGTTCCATGCGCGCCTTGCGCACGCCCATCATCTGGCTGACGGGGCCGACGAAGTCCTCGGGGCAGTCGACGGTGAGCCGCTCGAAGGGCTCGTGCAGCTTGCCGTCGATCTCGCGGGTGACCACCTCGGGCTTGCCGATGGTCAGCTCGAAGCCCTCACGGCGCATCATCTCCACCAGGACGGCCAGCTGCAGCTCGCCACGGCCCTGCACCTCCCAGGTGTCGGGACGCTCGGTGTCGTTGACCACGAGCGAGACATTGCCGATCAGCTCCTGGTCGAGGCGGTTCTTGACCATGCGGGCCGTCAGCAGCTTGCCGACGCGGCCCGCCAGCGGCGAGGTGTTGATGCCGATCGTCATCGAGATGCTCGGCTCGTCGACGTGGATCAGCGGCAGCGCCTTCGGCTGGCTCGGGTCGGCGATGGTCTCACCGATGGTGATCTCGGGGATGCCGGCGATGGCGATGATGTCGCCGGGGCCTGCCTCGTCGACGGGCTTGCGCTCCAGGGCGTCGGTCATCATCAGCTCGGACAGCTTCACGGTCTGCTGGCTGCCGTCACGACGGATCCAGGTGACCTGCTGGCCGCGAGTGATCGTGCCCTCCTTGATGCGGCACAGTGCCAGGCGGCCCAGGTAGGGCGAGGAGTCCAGGTTGGTCACCAGCGCCTGCAGCGGAGCCCCCTCGGTGTAGGTGGGTGCCGGGATGGTCTTCTCGATGGTCTCGAAGAGCGGCTGCAGGGTCTCGGAGTCAGGCATGGCGCCGTCCTCCGGCTGGTTGAGGGAGGCGCGGCCGGCCTTGGCGGAGGCGAAGACCACCGGGAAGTCCAGCTGCTCGGCGTTCTCGTCCTCGACCAGGTCCATGAACAGCTCATAGGTCTCGTCGATGACGGCGGTGATGCGCGCGTCGGGGCGGTCGACCTTGTTGATGACCACGATCAGTGGCAGCTTCTTGGCCAGGGCCTTGCGCAGCACGAAGCGGGTCTGGGGCAGCGGACCCTCGGAGGAGTCCACCAGCAGGATGACGCCGTCGACCATCTCGAGACCGCGCTCGACCTCGCCACCGAAGTCGGCGTGGCCGGGAGTGTCGATGATGTTGATGGTCAGTTCCTGGCCATCGTCCATGGTGTGGCGAACGGCGGTGTTCTTCGCGAGGATCGTGATGCCCTTCTCGCGCTCGAGGTCCATGGAGTCCATGACGCGGTTGTTGACGTCCGACCCCTCACGGAAGGCGCCCGACTGCCAGAGCATGGCGTCGACGAGAGTCGTCTTGCCGTGGTCGACGTGGGCCACGATGGCGACATTGCGCAGGTCTTTGCGGATGGGCATGCAGAAAGCTCCGAAACTTGAGGGGAATTACCTGTGGAGTCTATGCCCCCACGCAGTGTGCACCTGACCGTCTGCTGTGGCGCAAGGCCCCGCCACAGCCGCGCCACAGCTGGGGCTCAGCTCTTCCTGCGGTCGGCGGCGACAGCCTCTTCCACGTCCGGCGACAGTGCACGGCCCGTCGCCAGGCGGGAGTGGCGGTAGCCATAGCCGAAGTAGACGGCGATGCCCAGGGCCAGCCAGACCAGGAAGCGCAGCCAGGTCTCGACGGCCAGGTTGAGCGTCAGGCCGATGCAGATCACTGCCGACAGGATCGGCAGCACGGGCGAGAAGGGCACCTTGAAGGGACGCTCCAGGTCCGGATGGGTGCGACGCATCACCGGGATGCCGATGCTGACCAGGATGAAGGCGCTCAGCGTGCCGATGTTCACCATCTCCTCCAGCATGCCGATCGGGGTCAGGCCGGCCAGCAGGGCGATCACCACGGTGAGGATGGCGATGATCTTCGTCGGGGTGCGGTGCTGGGGGTGGATGGTGGCCAGCCCCATCGGCAGCAGGTTGTCGCGGCACATGGCGAAGACCAGCCGGGAGCAGCCGATGATCATGGTGAGCACCACGGTGAACAGGCCGACCACGGCACCGGCCGAGATCAGGATGGCCATCCAACCCTTGCCGTGGTGGGCGAAGGCCTGGGCCAGCGAGGCCGACGGTTCGAGCTGGTCGTAGCGCACCATGCCGGTGACCACGACGGCGACGGCGCAGTAGAGCACCGTGGCGATCAGCAGCGAACCGATGATGCCGCGGGGCAGGTCGCGCTGCGGATTGCGGGTCTCCTCGGCGGCGGTGGCAACGACATCGAAGCCCAGGTAGGCGAAGAAGACCAGCGCGGCGCCGGCCAGGATGCCGCCCACGCCGAAGGCGGCCGGCTGCAGGCCGAACAGGGCCTGGACCAGGGGCTGGGTCATCGTGCTGTGGGCGCCCTCGCTGGGCACCGGGGCCGGGATGAAGGGCGTGTAGTTGGACGGATTGATCAGCCCGATGCCCGCCACGACGACGAAGAGCACGATGGCCACCTTGATGCCCACCAGCACCGTCTCGACCCGCATCGACTCCTTGATGCCCAGGCTCACCAGGGCACCCAGGAAGAGCGCCAGCAGCACCGCCGGCACGTCGACGGCACCGCCATAGCTGTACTGGGCGGGCAGCGTGATGCCGACATGGCCGAGCAACACGCCCAGGTAGGCGCTCCAGCCCTGCGCCACCACGGCGGCGGCCAGCAACAGTTCGAGGATCAGGTCCCAGCCGATGATCCAGGCCACCAACTCGCCCATCGAGGCATAGCTGAAAGTGTAGGCCGATCCGGACACGGGCACGGAGGAGGCGAACTCGGCATAGCACAGGGCGGCCAGGCCACAGCACAGGGCGGCCAGCAGGAAGGACAGCACCACCGCGGGGCCGGCCACCTGGTTGGCGGCCCGCCCGGTGAGGGTGAAGATGCCCGCGCCGACGATGATGCCCACCCCGAAGACGGTCAGGTCGAAGGCGCTGAGCGTCTTGGCCAGCTTGTACTCCGGCTCCTCGGTGTCGGCGAGGGACTGCTCGATCGACTTGGTGCGAAAGATCTTCACGTGGGGCTCCGACATCGGTGGGCTTGGCCACCACATCTTCGGCCCTTCGGGGCTGCGCCGCACAACTTCCCGCATCGTGGACCATTCTCGGGGCCTCGCCGCCGGGCGGGGAGCGGCCTAGAGTTGGGGCATGGCACACGAGACCCACCCCAACCTGATGGCCTCCGGCCCCGAGACCTTGCTGCCCGCCGACCCGGCCCTGGCCGAGCTCGAGGAGCGCGGCACCGAGGGATTCATCGACGTGGTGCGGGCCAACCCGACCTCCAGCCTGTGCTGGGCGCTGCTGGCCGAGGCCGGCCTGGCCGAGAACACGCCCGAGGCCGACGTCACCGCCTACGCCTATGCCCGCACTGGCTACCACCGCGGACTCGACGCGCTGCGCCGCAATGGCTGGAAGGGTTCCGGCCCGGTGCCGTGGAGCCACGTGCCCAACCAGGGCTTCCTGCGCTGCCTGCGGGCCCTGACCGTGGCCGCCGACCGGATCGGCGAGGATGCCGAGGCCCAGCGTTGTGCGCAGTTCCTGCGCGACTCCTCCGAGGAGGCCCACCAGGTGCTGGTCGAGGGCAACTGAGGGCCCTCCTGGGCCGCCCCTGGACAACGTCCAGGGGCGCCCCACCGGCCGTGGGCTAGAATCGTGCGGCACGAGCCTCTTGCCCATGCAGGAGGCTTCACCTGTTTCTGGCGGCGACCACAGTCGGGGCGCCGCCCATTGATCTTGGAGGGCTGAAATGCCTGGCATCGTGGTGATCGGGACCCAGTGGGGCGACGAGGGCAAGGGCAAGGCGGTGGACCAGCTCGGCGAGAGGGTCGACTTCTGCGCCCGCTACTCGGGCGGCAACAATGCCGGCCACACGGTGGTCGTCAACGGCAAGAAGACCGTGCTCCACCTGCTGCCCTCGGGCATCCTCAACGACAACACCACCTGTGTGCTGGGCAATGGCGTCGTGATCGACATCGACGTCATGTATCACGAGCTCGACGAGCTGGCCGCGCAGGGCACCGAGGTGGCCCACCCGCTGGTCTCGGCGACCGCGCACGTGCTCACCAGCTACCACCAGACGATGGACAAGGTGACCGAGCGCTTCGCCGGCAAGCGCAAGATCGGCACCACCGGCCGCGGCATCGGCCCCGTCTACTCCGACAAGATCAACCGGATGGGCATCCGCGTCCAGGACCTCTTCGACGACCAGGTGCTGCGTGACAAGGTCGAGGCCGCCCTGGTGCTCAAGAACAGCCAGCTGGTCAAGATGTACAACCGGCCCGAGATCGAGGTCGACGAGGTCGTCGAGCAGCTGCTGGCGCACCGCGAGCGGATCCGTCCCTTCGTGGTGGACTCCGGCCGCGTGCTCAACGACGCCCTCGACGAGGGCAAGGTGGTCCTCTTCGAGGGCGCCCAGGCCCACCACCTGGACGTCGACCACGGCACCTATCCCTTTGTCACCAGCTCCAACCCCTCCGCCGGCGGCGCCTGCACCGGCACCGGTGTCGGCCCCACCCGCATCGACCGGATCGTAGGCATCGCCAAGGCCTACACCACCCGTGTGGGCGAGGGTCCCTTCCCGACCGAGCTCTTCGACGCCGACGGTGATCGGCTGCGCACCGAGGGCGGCGAGTTCGGCGCCACCACAGGGCGCCCGCGTCGCTGCGGCTGGTTCGACGCCCTCGTGGTGGAGCAGGCCGCCACCTACAACGGCTGCACCGACATCTTCCTCACCAAGCTCGACATCCTGTCCGGCTGGGATCGCATCCCCGTCTGCGTCGCCTATGAGGTGGACGGCGAACGCCTGGAGCACTTCCCGGTGGACGCCAACCAGCTGGCCAAGGCCACGCCCGTCCACGAATTCCTCGACGGCTGGCACGAGGACATCTCCGGCTGCCGAACCTTCGACGAGCTGCCCGCCAACTGCCAGGCCTATGTGCACCGCCTGGAGGAGCTGATCGGCTGCCGCATCTCCGGCATCGGCGTCGGCCCCGGCCGCGAGCAGACCGTCACCATCAACGACCTGCTGTAATCGTTCTCCCCTGAGCAAGGGGGACGACCCCCTTGGACCCCCGCTGCGCTCGCACGCACCGCCGTTCGCAGGCCCCCGCTGCGCTCGCACGCACCGCCGTTCGCAGGCTCGCGGCTGTGCTCGCGTGGCACGGAAGGAACCCATGCACGCCTGGATCGATGTCAGCGCCGGGGTGGCCGGCGACATGCTGCTGGGTGCCATCCTCGACGCCGGGGCCCCGCTGGACGAGGTCCAGCGGGTCCTCGACCAGGTGGTGCCCGGATCGGTCCGGCTGCACGCCGAACCCGTGGTCCGGGGTGGCCAGCGCGGCACCAAGGCCCAGGTCGAGGTCCTCGTCGACGACCCTCCTCACCGCACCTGGGCCACCATCAGGACAATGCTGCAGGAAGCGGCGATCCCTGCCTGGACGGCCGACCGCGCCCTGGACGCCTTCGGCGCCCTGGCGCTGGCCGAGGCCCGGGTGCACGGCACCAGCCCTGACGAGGTCCACTTCCACGAGGTCGGCGCGCTGGACTCCCTCGCCGACGTGGTGGGCACCTGCGAGGGCCTGCGACTGCTCGGCGTGGAGAGCCTGTCGGCCTCGCCCGTCGCGCTGGGGGAGGGACGGATCCGTGCGGCCCACGGCGACATCCCCGTCCCGGTGCCCGCCGTCGTGGAACTGGCTCTGGGGTGGCAGGTGCTGCAGACCCGCTACTCGGGAGTCCTCGCGCCGGCCCCCGGAACCTCCGCCCCGCACCAGCACGCCGGACATTCCCACGGCCACGACGAGCCCGCCGAGGTGACCCTTCCCGGAGCCGTCGGCGAGCTCGCCACCCCCACCGGCATGGCGCTGGTGCGGGCACTGGCCGCCAGCTGTGAACCGATGCCGTCCATGACGATGGTCGGCGTCGGGATCGGCTGCGGCGGCAAGGACTTCGCCGACCACCCCAATGTGGTGCGCATGGTGCTCGGCGACCGTGGACAGGACGCTCCCGCCGCCCGCACCGAGGACCCGCTCGGCATCGCGGTGCACGAGCTCGAGGCCACCGTCGACGACATGGACCCGCGCCTGTGGCCCGGAGTGATCGACGCCCTGCTCGCGGCCGGCGCCCGCGACGCCTGGCTGGTGCCCTGCGTCATGAAGAAGGGACGGCCCGGTTTCGTGCTGCACGCCCTGGCCGCCGCACCGGAGCAGGAACGGGTCGGCGACGTGATGCTGCGCCAGACCTCCACCCTGGGCATCCGCTCCCACCGGGTGCGGCGCACCATGCTGCAGCGCTACTGGCGCACCCTCACGGTGCGGGGAGTGGAGGTGGAGGTGAAGGTGGGCCACGACGACGGCATCGTCGCCCACGCCACCGCCGAGTTCGACTCCCTGGCCCGCGCTGCCCGCGAGCTCGGGATCGGCGAGCAGGAGATGCTGGCCGCAGTGCAGGCGGCGATCGTCGAGGCCGGGCTGGTCCCCGGAGCACGCGTCACCGACTGAATGGCGCAGCCCCCGATGTCGGGGGCTGCGGCACACAGTTCAGCGACGATGGACCCTCCAGGGCAAGACCCGGCCAGCGCTGGGACAATTCGCAGAGACTCAATAGGCTCGAAAGCACCATGAGCGACATCCCCCCTTCCATCGGCACCAATCCCGCCGAGGCCGTCATCCGAGAGCTGCGGTCGGTGCCCGCAGGCCGGCTCGGCATCGCCTACTCCGGCGGGGTCGACTCCGCCGTCCTCCTCGCCCTGGCCGTGCAGGCACTGGGAACCGGGCGCGTCATCCCATTGCTCGGGGTGAGCCCCTCACTGGCCGCCGACGAGCGACGCATCGCCCACGAGGTGGCCGCCCAGATCGGCGTCGAGGTGCACGAGGTGGACACCCACGAGGGCGCCAACCCGGCCTATGTCGCCAACGGCGCCGACCGCTGCTTCCACTGCAAGGACGAGCTCTTCACGCGCATCGATGACCAGGTGGCCGACGAACTCGGGCTGGTGGCCGTCGCCTACGGGGAGAATGCCGACGACGTGCTGCGGCCCGACCGCCCCGGTGCCCGCGCCGCCACCGAGCACGACGTGCTGCGCCCCCTGGCCAGCGCCGGCATCACCAAGCCCCAGGTGCGGGCGATCGCCCGCGAGCTCGGCCTGTCCGTCGCCGACAAACCCGCCGCGCCCTGTCTCGCCTCCCGCATCCCCCACGGAGAACCCGTCACCCGCGAGAAGCTGCGCCAGGTGGAGGAGGCAGAACAGGCCGTGCGCCGCGCCGGCTTCAGCGACGGACGCGTCCGGCACCACGGCAGCATCGCCCGCATCGAACTGCCTGCCTCCGAGATCGGACGCCTCGCCGACGACCAGTTGCGCTCCCAGCTGATCGCCGACGTGCGCGAGGCAGGCTTCGCCCACGTCACCGTCGACCTCGCCGCAATCCAGTC
>NZ_JBHWOO010000101.1:0-7226 GCF_043424415.1 Luteococcus sp.
GGCGATCATCGTCGGGCAGGCCCTGGTGCAAGGGGCGCTGTTCGGCCCCTACACCGCCTTCCTGTCCGAGCTCTTCCCCACCGAGGTGCGCTACACCGGCACGTCCCTGGCCTACCAGAGCGCCTCGACCCTGGGCGCCGGCTTCACTCCCCTGCTCGCGGCAGAGCTGATGCGCCGCTGGGACTCGGTCATCCCGATCGCGCTGGCCTACCTGGCCGCCTTCGCCATCACCGCGACGGCCGTGCTGCTCACCCGCGAGGGCCGCGGTAGGGAGTTCAGCGAGATCGACAGCGACTCGAGGGCACGGGCTTCCTGAGACTCCACCAGATGGTCGGATTGCGCGAACCCGGGTGGGCAGTGGGAAACTCTTGTACCGGAGGGGAGTACTCCTGAAAGTGCAGTCCCGTCACCACGGTGCCGCTGACCGGTATCCGGGCCTGCCGCCCAGATGGGCGGACGAGACCTCCGAAGACCTTCCCTGAAAGGGTTCCGCGTGGAAATCCATCTCTACACCTGGCTGATCACCATCGGCGTCATGACGGCTGTGCTGCTCTTCGACGTGCTGGTGATCGGACGGCGGCCACACGAACCGTCCATGAAGGAGTGCGGCATCTTCGTCGGCGTCTTCGTGGGCCTGGCCATCCTCTTCGGCATCGGCGTCACGTATTTCTCCGGCCCGCAGTACGGCAAGGAGTTCTTCGCCGGCTGGCTCACCGAGTACAGCCTGAGCCTGGACAACCTGTTCATCTTCATCATCATCATGGCCAAGATGAAGGTGCCCCGTCAGCTGCAGCAGTACGCACTGCTGGTGGGCATCATCCTGGCCTTGGTCTTCCGCGGCATCTTCATCGCGCTGGGCAAGAGCATGATCGAGGCCGCCGCCTGGGTCTTCTTCATCTTCGGCGCCTACCTGCTCTACACCGCCTTCGGCCTGGTCAAGGACTACTTCGAGAAGGACCATGACGACGAGGCCACCGAGAACCTCATGATCCGTTGGGTGAAGCGCACGCTGCCCTTCACCGACGACTGGCAGGGCACCAAGAGCACCGTCAAGATCGACGGCAAGCGCCTGTTCACCCCGATGTTCCTGGTGATCGTGGCGCTGGGCTCCACCGACGTGCTCTTCGCCCTGGACTCGATCCCGGCGATCTACGGCCTCACCCAGGAGCCCTACCTGGTCTTCACGGCCAATGTCTTCGCGCTGATGGGCCTTCGCCAGCTCTACTTCCTGATCGGTGGCATGCTCACCAAGCTGGTCTACCTGCCCATCGGCCTGTCGGTGATCCTCGGCTTCATCGGCATCAAGCTCGTCCTGCACGCCGCGCACCACTACCACCTGGTGGGCGACTGGGCCGAGATCGGCATCGAGCTCAGTCTCGGCGTGATCGTCGGCACCCTGCTGGTCACCACCGTCGCGAGCCTGATGGAGACCCGCGGCATGAGCCAGGAGGAGCTCGACGCGATGCACTGACCTGCGCCGCTGCTCCCATGGTGAAGGGCCCATCCCCGTTGGCGGGGAGGGGCCCTTCTCGTCGTCCCGGCCGGGCCGGGAGGCCCGACTGACGGCTACTTGTTGGCCTCGATCATGGCGCGCAGCTCCTTCTTCAGGTCGCCGATTTCGTCGCGCAGGCGTGCCGCGAGCTCGAACTGCAGCTCTTCGGCCGCGGTCTGCATCTGGTCGGTGAGCTCCTGCACCAGGTCGGCCAGCTCGCTGACGGCCATGTTCGAGGTGTCGAGCCCACGGGCCTTCTCCACCACCCCCGGCAGCGGCGAGGTGGGGCGCTTGCCCCGGGGATTGGCCTTGCCCACCAGCTCGGCGGTGTCGGCCTGCTCACGGGCGAGCATGTCGGTGATGTCGGCGATCTTCTTGCGCAGCGGCTGCGGGTCGATGCCGTGCTCGGTGTTGTAGGCGACCTGGATGGCGCGGCGACGATTCGTCTCGTCGATGGCCCGCTCCATCGAGGGGGTCACCTTGTCGGCATACATGTGCACCTGGCCGGCAACATTTCGGGCGGCACGGCCGATCGTCTGGATCAGGGAGCGGTCGGAGCGCAGGAAGCCCTCCTTGTCGGCGTCCAGGATGCTCACCAGGCTCACCTCGGGCAGGTCGAGGCCCTCACGCAGCAGGTTGATGCCCACGAGCACGTCGTACTCGCCCATCCGCAGCTCGCGCAGCAGCTCGACGCGCCGCAGCGTGTCCACCTCGGAGTGCAGGTAGCGGGTGCGCACCCCGTTCTCCATCAGGTAGTCGGTGAGGTCCTCGGCCATCTTCTTGGTGAGCGTGGTGACCAGCACCCGCTCGTCGCGCTCGGCCCGCGGGCGGATCTCGGCCAGCAGGTCGTCGATCTGGCCCTTGGTGGGCTTGACGATGATCTCGGGGTCCACCAGGCCGGTGGGCCGGATGATCTGCTCGACGAAGCCGTCGGAGCGGGCCAGTTCGTAGTTGCCGGGGGTGGCGGACAGGTAGACCGTCTGGCCGATGCGCTCGACGAACTCCTCGAAGCGCAGCGGCCGGTTGTCCAGCGCACTGGGCAGCCGGAAGCCGTGGTCCACCAAGGTGCGCTTGCGGCTGGCATCGCCCTCGTACATGCCACCGATCTGCGGCACAGTGACGTGCGACTCGTCGATCACCAGCAGGAAGTCCGAGGGGAAGAAGTCCAGCAGGGTGTGGGCGGGCTCGCCGGCCTGGCGTCCGTCCATGTGGCGCGAGTAGTTCTCGATGCCGGAACAGGTGCCGATCTGGCGCATCATCTCGATGTCATAACTGGTGCGCATCCGCAGCCGCTGCTCCTCCAGCAGCTTGTTCTGCTGGTGCAGCTCGCCCAGGCGCTGCTCGAGCTCGGCCTCGATGCCGACGATGGCCCGCTCCATCCGCTCCGGACCGGCCACATAGTGCGTCGCCGGGAAGATGTACATCTCGTCATCGGTGCTCAGCACCTCGCCGGTCAGCGGGTGCATTGTGCTCAGGGCCTCCACCTCGTCGCCGAAGAACTCGATGCGCACCGCGTTCTCCTCGTACATCGGGAAGACCTCGACGGTGTCACCCCGCACCCGGAAGGTGCCGCGGGTCCCGGCCAGGTCATTGCGGGCGTACTGGATCTCCACCAGGCGACGCAGCAGCGCCTCGCGCTCGTACTCCTCCCCCACCCGAAGCTTCACCATCCGGTCGACGTACTCCTCGGGCGTGCCCAGGCCGTAGATGGCGCTCACCGTGGCCACCACGATCACATCGCGACGGGTGAGCAGGCTGGCGGTGGTGGAGTGGCGCAGCCGCTCGACCTCCTCGTTGAGGCTCGAGTCCTTCTCGATGTAGGTGTCGGTCTGCGGCACATAGGCCTCAGGCTGGTAGTAGTCGTAGTAGCTGACGAAGTACTCCACCGCATTGTCGGGGAAGAACTGGCGCAGCTCGTTGGCGTACTGGGCAGCCAGCGTCTTGTTGGGCTGCATCACCAGCACCGGACGCTGCAGCCGCTCGGTGAGCCAGCCGATGGTCGCCGTCTTGCCCGTGCCGGTGGCGCCGAGCAGCACCACGTCCTGCTCACCGGCCCTGATGCGCCGCTCCAGCTCATCGATCGCCTGGGGCTGGTCACCGGATGGTTCGAAACCCGCCTGCATCGTGAAGGGGGCCACCACCCGCTGGATCTCGTCTACCTTGCGCATGACGAAGAGGCTACCCGGGCCCACTGACAAGAGGATGGCCCCCGGCGTGGCGCCGGGGCCATGAAAGGGGGTCAGTGGCAGGCAGCGGTCGCGTGCTTGGCCAGCACCGAGTTCACCGCCACCCAGCGTCCGTCACGCAGGTAGTACCAGCCCTGGGTGCCGCCCCTGGCCTGCTGCACCTCGACGCGGCACACCGCGGTCGCGTGGCTGCGGGGCGCCATGGTACGCACGGTGGGCGCCTTCGCCAGCGGGGCCTGCTTGACCGCCGCGCGGGTGCGGGCCGTCAGGACGGTGGTGGTATTGCCGTGGCACCAGTGCGGCAGCGCCCCGACGTTCTTCACGTAGCGGGCGGCCACGAAGGCAACCCCCTCGCCGTCGCGCATCTGGTACCAGATGTCATTGCCCGCCGCTCACTGGCCACGCACCTTGCAGGTAGCGGTGACCTTGTCGCCCTTGTGGAGGATGCCCAGCTGCTGCGCCTGCGTGGTGGGCGCCGTGCGGACGCTGAGCTGGGCGGTGGTCCGGCCGGTGGCGGCCCCCTTGGCGACCGCCGCATCGGCGGGAAGGGAGCAGGCCAGGCTGGCGGCCATGGCCAGGCCGGCGGCAGGGGCGAGGATGCGAGGGCTGGTGTTCATGGTGACTCTCCTTGACATGGAGGACGCGTCCACCGCATCTTTCACACTGTCCATGCACGCCACCGGTGGGGATGTTGCGGGATTCGTCTGAGATTTCGTTCAGAAAGCACTGAGATGTGCGCACACCACGCCGAATCCTTGCATCGGCAGAGGACGGCTCTGCCATCACGGCTCAGCAGCCGCAGCCGTCCCCCTGCTGGCCGCGCAGCTTGAGCACCTCGTGCCAGACGGCATGGGTGCGCTCGGCCAGCTCCTCGAGACCGGCATCATTGCGGATCACGAAATCGGCCACCCGGAGCCGCTCGACCCGGCTGGCCTGGGCCCCTATCCTGGCCCGGGCCTGCTGCTCGTCCAGGCCATTGCGAGCCATCAGGCGTTCCAGCTGGACCTGCTCGTCGACATCGACCACCACCAGGGCGTCGAAGTCATCGGCCTGGCCAGTCTCCACCAGCAGCGGCACCATGTGCACCACGATCGCGTAGGGGTCCTCGACCTGCGCCTCGATGGACGCCTTCGCCTCGCGCACCCGGGGGTGGATGATGCCGTTGAGCACCGCCAGTGCCTGCTCGTCGCCGAAGACGATGCTGCCCAGCCGGGCGCGATCCAGGCTGCCATCGGCCTGCAGCACCTCGCTTCCGAAGTGATCCACCACCTCGGCGAGGCCCTCGCTGCCGGCCACCACAACATCGCGGGCGAGTTGGTCGGAGTCGACCACCAGCGCACCGAGAAGACGTATCTGCTCGCCCACCGTCGACTTGCCCGAGGCGATGCCCCCGGTCAGACCCACCCTGATCATCGCCACTCCCTCGCATCGTCACGTCCCCTCGCACGTGACGACGCTACCCGACTGCGCCACGGCGGGCCCGACCAGGGCCACGCAGTGCCCGGTGCGGGGCGGGATCAGGCAGGGCCCAGCTGGAAGTCACCGCTGGCCGCGAAGGAGTCGGTGGCCCGGCACCACAGCTCCATCATGTGCTCCCCGCCATGGCCCTCGGCCTCCACGACGTGGAGCTGGGCCTCGGGCAGCTCCGCCTTGACCGCCCACGGCACGGCGACCGGCCCTGAGATGTCACGGCGCCCGTGCACCATGCACAGCGGCAGTCCCTCCAGGGCAGCCAGGCGGCCGAGCAGGGGGCCGTCGGGCAACCACTGCGGGTCGAGGGCGGCATGGCGCGACCAGTAGTGGCTCACCAGGGTGGTGAAGGCCATCTGCTGGGCGATCGGTTCGTCACCGACCTTGGCGGGGCGCAACTGGTCGACCGGCAGCCCGATCTGGATGTGGGTCTGCTCCCAGTCCATCCAGGCCAGCGCCATCTCGGTGCGCACCTCCGCGTCGGCAGTGAGCATGATCTGGGCCACGGCGTCGACCAGGCGCCCCTTGCCGGGCGCCCAGTCGCTGTGGGCGGCCACGGTTGCGGCCAGCTGCTGCCATGCCTCCGGGTAGATCATGCCCACGCCCTCGGTGATCCAGTCCACCTCGTCGGGGCTGGTGGTGGTGACCGCCACCAGCACCAGGCCACGCACGCGGTCACGATGACCCAGGGCGTAGTGGAAGGCCAGGGTACAGCCCCAGGAGATACCGCTGACGAGCCAGGAGTCGATGCCGAGGTGCTCGCGCACGACCTCGATGTCGGCGACGAGGCGGGCCGTGTCGGTGCCCTCCACCAGACGCTCGGGGGAAGCGTCTGCTGGGGTGCTGCGACCGGCACCGCGCTGCTGCAGGCCGATGATGAGGTACTTCGACGGGTCGAAGTGGCGACGGTAGCCGGGGCGCAGGATGCCGCCGGGTCCGCCATGCAGGTACAGGACCGGGATGCCTTCGGGATTGCCGGATGTCTCCCAGTACAGATCGAGGGAGGGTCCTACCGTCAGCATCCCGCAATCGTGGGGGGAGATCGGGGGATACATGGCACAGATGCTAGTGCCCCGCACCCTCCCAGCCGTGGCGAACCGCTGGACCTCCGGACACGACGAGGGGCCCCGACCGCATGGTCGGGGCCCTTCGGTGCTCACCCTGCCACAGCAGGGTTCACCAGTTCATCAGCTCAGGCGTTGCCGGAGAGCTTGTCGCGCAGGGCCTGCAGGGCCTCGTCGGAGGCCAGCGACCCCTCGGGCTCGACATCGGCCTGGGCCGAGGACGAGTAGGTCGGGGCGCTGCTGCTGGTCTCGACAACGGCATTCTTGTCGGCCTGCTCGGCCTCCTCGGCCTGCTTCTTGAGGGCCATCCACCGGGCCTGGGCCTCGGCGTACTGCGCCTCCCACGCACGCTGCTGCTCCTCGAAGCCGGGCTTCCACTCGTTGGTCTCCGGATCGAAGCCCTCGGGGTAGATGTAGTTGCCCTGCTCGTCGTAGCTGGCGGTCATGCCGTACAGCGACGGGTCGAAGTCGTCGGAGCCGAGGTCGATGCCCTCGTGGGCCTGCTTCAGCGAGAGGCTGATGCGACGACGCTCGAGGTCGATGTCGATGATCTTGACCATGACCTCGTCGTTGACCGTGACGACCTGCTCGGGGATCTCGACGTGGCGCTCGGCCAGCTCGGAGACGTGGACCAGGCCCTCGATGCCCTCCTCGACACGCACGAAGGCGCCGAAGGGGACGAGCTTGGTGACCTTGCCCGGCACGATCTGACCGATCTGGTGCATGCGGGCGAAGGTCTGCCACGGGTCTTCCTGGGTGGCCTTCAGCGACAACGAGACGCGCTCGCGGTCCATGTCGACGTCCAGCACCTCGACGGTGACGGGCATGCCGACCTCGACGACCTCGCTCGGGTGGTCGATGTGCTTCCAGGACAGCTCGGAGACGTGCACGCGGCCGTCCACGCCGCCCAGGTCGCCGAAGGCGCCGAAGTGGACGATCGAGGAGACCACACCGTTGCGGATCTGGCCCTTCTGGAGCTGGGTGAGGAAGTTCTGGCGAACCTCGCTCTACTGG
>NZ_JBHWOO010000102.1:0-21288 GCF_043424415.1 Luteococcus sp.
GGCGATCAGCAGGGCCATCGAGACGGCATAGAGCCAGTTGGTCACCACCTGCTGGCGGCTGGTCTGCGCCGAGGGTGCCAGCCCCAGCCACTGCAGGAGTCGGACCGGGGCACTGGGCTGCTCGTTCATGGCTCGACCCTAGCCGTCACAGGTCCTGCACCGACCCCGCCCACGAGGCGAAGAATTCGTCGTGGAAGCATGTGGACTGACCGGGACGCGGAAGCCAGCGAACATCTGGCACGGTCCCGCCACTGTGAGCACCACCGGCACTGTGATGCCGGTTGCGAAGTCAGGAACGCCCCCGGTCGACGGCCACTGGACAACAGGCGAGAGACCTGGAGGAGCCCCATATGCAACGAACCCATCTGGTTGGCGTCGGAGTCGGCCCCGGCGACCCACAACTGGTCACCCTGGCGGCGGCCACCGCACTGCAGCAGGCCGATGTCGTGCTGGTGCCGGCCACCGAGAAGTCGGGTGACGGACCCGGCCGCGCCGAGCAGATCGTGCGGGCCGTCGCCCCCGCCGCCCGCATCGAACGCATCGGCTTCGCCATGCGCGAGCAGGGCCGCAGCGCCCGACGACAGGAGTCCTGGCAGGCGGCCGCCGAGGCCGCGCTGACCCACTTCGCCGACGGCCTCACCACCATCGCGATGGCCACCATCGGCGACCCGGCCGTCTACTCCACCTTCAGCTACCTGGCGGGCACCGTCCGGGCGGCGTTGCCCGCGGTGGAGGTCTCCTGGATTCCCGGCATCACGGCGATGCAGGCGCTTGCCGCAGCCTCGGGCACCCCGCTGGTCGAGGGCAATGAGGTGTTGGCGCTCGCCCCCGCCACCCTCGGCGCCGAGGGCCTTGGGCCGGTGCTCGATGCCGCCGACTCGGTCTGCGTCTACAAGGGCGGACGCCAGCTCGGCATGGTCCGCGAAGCCCTTGCCGAGCGCGGGCGCGACGGGATCGTCGGCAGCGAGGTGAGCCTGCCCGAAGAGCACCTGGCGTCGCTCGACGACCTCGACCAGGACACCCGCACCGGCTACTTCTCGGCGGTGCTCAGCACCCCGAGCCGCACCAGCATCGGAGGATCGCTGTGAGTACTGGAAATCCCACGGGAAGGGTGGTCTTCGTCGGGGCTGGCCCGGGTGCCGCCGACCTGATCACGGTGCGCGGCGCGCGCGTCATCGCCGAGGCCGACGTCATCATCTGGGCCTCCTCGCTGGTCCACCCCGACGTGGTCGCCGACCACAAGCCGGGCGCCGAGCTGGTCGACTCCGCCTCGCTGCCGCTGGAGGCGCTGGAGCCCTACTACCTGCGCGCCCGCGACGGCCAGCTGATCGCCCGCGTGCACACCGGCGACCCGTCGATCTACGGCGCCACCGCTGAGCAGCGGGCGCTGTGTGAGCGCCTCGGCGTCGCCCACGAGACCATCCCCGGCGTCAGCGCCTTCTCTGCCGCCGCGGCGCGGATGGACGTCGAGATCACGCTGCCGCAGGTGGCGCAGTCGCTGGTCCTCACCCGGCTGGAGGGCGGCCGCACCCCGATGCCGCCCAAGGAGACGGTGCGCGGCTTCGCCCAGCACGGCGCCACCATGGCGCTCTACCTCTCGGCGGCGCGCAACAAGGTGCTGCAGGAGGAGCTGCTGGCCGGCGGTTATGCGCCCGAGACGCCCTGCATCATCGGCCATCAGGTCACCTGGCCCGACGAGGTGATGCTGCGCTGCGAGCTGCGGGATCTCTCGGCCACCATGAAGGAGCGCCACCTGTGGAAGCACACGGTGGTGCTCGTCGGCCCCGCCCTGGCCGCCGCCACTCCCGAGTACCGCTCGCACCTCTACCACCCGGGTTTCCGGCACGAGTTCCGCGCCGCCGATCCCGAAGCCCAGAAGGAATTGCGGGAGAAGGGGGCAGTCCAGTGAGCACCCCCATCCGCGTCCACGGCTTCATCGGCGACGTGACCCCGGCGATGCTCGACGAGGCCTCCCGCGCCGACTTCATCGTGGGCGGGGACCGCCACCTCGACGCGCTCGGCGTCGACCAGCCGCGACGGATCCGGCTGGGGGCGCTGTCTGCGGCCGTCGAACGGATCGTCGCCGCAGGCCCCGAAGCCCGCATCATGGTGGTCGCCTCCGGGGACCCGGGCTGGTTCGGCATCGTGCGACGGCTGCGCGAGGCCGGGCTGCCGCTGAGGGTGCTGCCAGCCCCGACGAGCATCTCGCTGGCCTTCGCCACGGTCGGGATCCCCTGGGACGACGCCGAGGTGGTCAGCATCCACGGCCGCCCGCTCGAACCAGCGCTGGCGGTCTGCCGCGCCTGGGGGAAGGTGGCGGTGATGACCGGCCCCGACCAGGGGATCGTCGAGCTCGCCACGCAGCTGGCCGACCTCGACCGCGAGTTCTGGCTGTGCGAACGGCTCGGGGAGGACGACGAGCGCGTCCGCCTCCTCGACGCCGCCCAGGCGATGGCGCTGACCGACCTCGCCAACCCCAATGTAGTGCTGGTCGTCGACCCGCAGCTGGCCAGCACCGTCGGATGGCACCAGGGGGCACCGCGCCCCGCGGGGCCGCCGCCGCGGGTGAGCGACGGGGCGGCCCGCATCTTCTGCCGCACCCTGCCCGGCCGCGGCGACGTGGTGCGGGTCCGGGGCCCGATCAGCCGCGAGGTGGCGGCGCTGGCCCGCTACAACGGCGCGGCCGTCATCGAGGTCGAGGAGCAGTGATGAGGGACTGGAAGAGTGCACGCATCGCCCAGGTGACCAACAGCCCCGCCGCACGCCGGCTCGCCGATGCCATCGACACGGCCCTGGGCGGGGAGACGATCCGCCTGGACGGCCCGGCCGCCGAGTGCCTGCCGCGGGCCTGGGCCGAGGCGGACATGGTCGTCTCGCACCTGGCGCTCGGCGCCACTACCCGGCTGCTCGCGCCACTGCTGGCCGACAAGCACACCGACCCGGCGGTGGTCGTCGTCGACGCCGCCGGACGCTTCGCCGTGCCGCTGGTCGGCGGGCACGTCGGGGGAGCCAATGCGCTGGCCACGGCGATCGCCGAGGCGCTGGGCGGCACGCCGGTGCTCACCACCGCCACCGACGCGCTGGGCGTGCAGGCGCTGGACACCATCGGCTGGCACCACGACGGGGACCTGGCGACGGTCACCCGCGCGATCCTCGACGGCGAGCCGGTGCTGCTCGACCGGGGGCTGGGCTGGCCGGTGCCGCAGATCGCCCCCAATGTCACCGAGCAGGCCGCCGGTCCCGTCGCGCGCATCCGGGTCACCGACAGCTCCGGGCCCGCCCCCGGCGAGCTGCCGACCGTGACCCTGCACCCTCGCTCCCTGGTGGTGGGGATGGGCTGCAACAAGGGCACCGGCGTGGAGCAGCTGCGCGAGCTCCTCGACGCAACCCTCGCCGGGGCGGGCCTGCACCCGGCGAGTGTCTCGGCCGTCGTCACCCACGAGGTGAAGGCGGGCGAGTTGGGCCTGGTGCAGCTGTGCCACCAGCTCGGCATCCCGCTGCTGTGGCACTGCGCCGAGGAGCTGGCCGCCCAGCCGGTGCCGAATCCGTCGCAGACCGTGCAGGGGCATGTCGGCACGCCGTCGGTGGCCGAGGCGGCGGTGCTGGCCCACGGCGCCGACCTGGTGATCGGCAAGCAGAAGTCGACCGATGCCACCTGTGCCGTGGGGCGGCTGCCGGTACGGGGCGTGCTGCACGTGGTCGGGCTCGGCCCGGGCGCGCGCGACCTGCTCACCCCACGGGCCCACAGCGTGGTGCAGCAGGCCAACCTGGTCGTGGGCTACGGACCCTATGTGCGGCAGGTGCGCGACCTCGTCGCCCCCGGTGCGCGGCTGCACGCCTCGAAGATGGGCACCGAGGCCGAACGCACCGCGCTGGCCATCGAGGCCGCCCGTCGCGGCGAGCGGGTGGCGCTGGTCTGCAGCGGTGACCCCGCGATCTATGCGATGGCCTCGCCCGTGCTGGAGCAGGGCACCGACGGCATCGACGTCGAGGTGGTGCCCGGGGTGACCGCCGAGCTGGCCGCCTCCGCGATCCTGGGTGCCCCGCTGGGCCACGACCACGCCACCATCTCGTTGTCCGACCTGCACACCGAATGGCCGGTGATCGAGCGGCGGCTGCAGGCCGCCGCCCAGGGCGATTTCGTCGTCACGCTCTACAACCCGCGCTCGAAGAAGCGACGCATGCACCTGCCGCGGGCCCTGGAGATTCTGGGTGCCCACCGGCCGCCGTCGACGCCGGTCGCGGTGGTGCAGCAGGCCACCCGGCAGCGGCAGAAGGTGATCACCTCGACGCTGGCCGACTTCCAGCCGGAGTGGGTGGACATGAATTCGCTGGTGGTCGTCGGAGCCTGCAGCACCCGCTTCATCGACAGCGGCTCGGGCCAGCGGATCGTCACGCCGCGCGACTACACGTGGATGCCTGCGACGGAAGGGGGACGGCCGTGAAGCCCGCCCTGGTGATCGCCGCCCACGGCACCCGGCACGGCGTGGGGGTCGAGCAGTGCCACGAGCTGCTCGACCGGGTCCGCCGGCAGCTTCCCCAGACCACCGTCGAGATGGGCTATGTGGAGCTGGTGGAGCCCTCGATCGACCAGGTGGTGGACGGGCTCTCGGCCACCCACGAGCCCGTCGTCGTCGCCCCGCTGATGCTCGGCACCGGCGCCCATGTGCGCCGCGACATCCCGCAGGCTGCCCGCGAGGGCACGCTGCGCCTGGGCAGGCGGGCCGTCGTCGCCGAGCACCTGTCGCCGCACAGCCGGCTGGTGGAGCTGCTGCACGTGCGGATTGACGAGGCCCGACGTGATCCAGCTCGTGGCGAGTGGACGGTCCAGGAGACGACGGTGGTGCTCGCCGGTCGCGGATCGGCCGTCGCCCGCGCCAATGACGACCACCAGCGACTGGCCGCCCGGGTGGGTGGGCGCGGCTATGCCCGGGTGCTGGGCTGCTTCGTGCAGGTGGCCGATCCCGACGTCACCAGCGCCCTCCACCAGGCCCTGGACGGTGGGGCGCGCCGCATCGTCATCGCCCCACACCTGCTCTTCGAGGGCCGCGTCAACGGCTTCCTGCACCGCGACGTGGCGGCCTGGACCGCCACCCATCCCGAGGTGGAGGCGCGGATTGCCGACGTCCTCGGACCCTGCGACGAACTGGCCGAGGTGCTCGTCCAGCGCTACCGCGAAGCACTCGACTACTGACCACCAGGAGATCCCCGTGCAGTACGACTACATCACCGACGGCTCCTCGATCTACGACAGGAGCTTCGCGATCATCCGGGCCGAGGCCCACCTCGACCGGCTCCCCGACGACCTGGCGCCGGTCGCCGCACGCATGGTGCACGCCACCGGCCAGCCCGACATCGTCGACGACCTGGGCTGGAGCGACGGCCTGGTCACCGCCGCCCGTGCTGCCCTGCTGGCCGGGGCGCCGGTGCTGTGCGACTCGACGATGGTGGCCACCGGCATCACCCGTTCGCGCCTGCCGCGGGAGAACCAGGTGGTCTGCCTCCTGCAGGAGCCGGCCACCGTCCGACGCGCCACCGAGAAGGGCATCACCAAGACGATGGCGGCGGTGGAGCTCTGGGCCGAGCGCCCCCTGATGGCCTCCCGCCACCTGCTCGACGGGGCCGTGGTGGCAATCGGCAATGCCCCCACCGCCCTGTTCCGCCTGCTGGAGGTGGTGCGCGAGACCGGAGTGCGGCCCGCCGCCGTGGTCGGCTGTCCGGTGGGCTTCGTCGGGGCCGCCGAGTCGAAACAGGCCCTGGCCGGCAATGACCTCGGGCTGGACTACCTCACCCTGCACGGGCGACGCGGCGGCTCGGCCGTCACCGTGGCGGCGGTCAACGCACTCGCCTCCTGTGACGAGCGCGGCAACCGGTCGATGCTTCGGCTCTAGGGGGATCTTCCACTGCCCCGCATCCGGGGGATGGGACGATGGAGCCATGCAGGCGACCCTCCCGACCGATCCGTCCGACGAGGCCCTGCGCCGCCCCGGGCTGTTCGACTGGGGGGTCGGGGTGCTGTTCTGCCTCCTGGCGGGGATCCAGCTGCTGTGGACCGCCGAACACCCGCTGAGCAGCCCCACCCTGCTGAATGCCGCCGTCCACGTGGTCATCATTCCCGTGGTCGTCCTGCGGCGGGTGTACCCGGTGGCCTGCCTGCTGACCGGCTACGGCCTGCTGGCCGGACTCGCCCTGGCCTTCCACACGGCCCCGATCAACCTCGGGGTCTCCCCGATCCTGTTAGCGGCACCCCTGTTGCTGATGGCTGTCACCCGCCACGGCCCCAGTCCTCGGTGGGGGCAGGCAGCACTGCTGGTGGGGATCATGGGCTCCTATGTCAGCCCTGCGACGCGGCTGTGGAGCGGCGGCAGCCAGCTGGTCGTGATCGTGCTGATCCACAGCCTGGTGCTGCTGGGCTGCTACTTCTGGTCGGCACAGCAACGCTCCCTGGTGGATCGCCATGCCGCTGCCATGCAGATGCTTGCCGAGCGAAGCGCTGCCGAGTCCGAGGCCGCCACCCAGGCTGAACGACTGCTGGTGGCGCGTGAGGTCCACGACGTCGTCGGTCATTCCCTCGCCGTGGTGCGGGTGCAGGCGGCCACCGCCCTGGCCATCGGCGACGAGCAAACCATGCGCGCAGCCTTGCAGGCCATCAAAGAGGTGACGGGAGACACCATGGCCGACACCCGGGAATTGGTCGGCACGCTGCGCACCGGTCCACTGTCACCGGTGGGGGATGTGCGGATGCTGCCAGCCCTCGTCGACCACGTCCGGACCTCGGGATTCGCAGTGGTCGCCGACCTTCCCACCGACGACGAACTGGCGCGCTGGCAGCAGGAGTGGCCTGCCCGTCTCCGGCTCGCGGTCACGCGCGTCACCCAGGAGTCGCTGACCAATGTGGTCAAGCACGCCAGCCCCGGATGCCGGGTGACCTGCCGCGTGGGCCTCCAGGACGGACAACTGCTGGTCGACGTGTCCAATGGCGGTCGTCGGGAGGGGACGGCCGGTGTCGGGCACGGCCTGGTGGGCCTGGCCGAGCGCATCGACCAGGTTGGGGGCCAGTTGCAGCATGGTCCGCAGGAAGACGGCTTCGCCCTGCACGCCCGCATCCCGGTTCCACCGGTCGACGAGGAAGGCCAGGCCCAATGAATCGCATCACCGTCGCGGTGGCAGACGACCAGCCGCTGCTCGTCTCGGCCTTCGTCGCCCTGGTCGATGCCCAGCCCGACATGGTCGTGGTCGGGCGAGCACGTGATGGCGCCGAGGCGGTCGAGGTGGCCCGGCGGGAGCAGCCCGACGTCATGCTGATGGACCTGCGGATGCCGGTCATGGACGGGGTGGAGGCCACCCGCCAGATCGTGCAGGCCGGGGCCAGGCCCCACGTCCTCGTCCTGACCACCTTCAACATGGAGGACCTGGTGCGCGAGGCCCTGACAGCCGGGGCCCGGGGCTTCCTGCTCAAGGATGCCGAGCCCGAGCTGGTCCTCGACGGGATCCGTCGGCTCCATGACGGCCGTGCCGTGCTCGATCCGGCCGTGGCCCACCACGTGGTCGCGGCAGTGCGCTCCACTGCCAGCCGGGCCTCGGTGGACGAGCGCCTCACCCCGCGTGAGACCGACGTGCTGCGGCTGATCGCCAAGGGCCTGACGAATGCCGAGATCGCCGCCGAGCTGGTGGTGGCCGAGACCACCATCAAGACCCATGTCGGCAACCTGCTGATGAAGTTGCAGGCCCGCGACAGGGTGGCCCTGGTGGTGCAGGCCTTTGCGATGGGGCTTGCCGAACCCGGGGACCTTCCCGCGCACCAGCCGCACCCCTGACCCCTCCTCCCACGGGAGGAGCAAGGGGCCGGAGGGGCGGCGAAAGTTCCTGTCATGGAAGGATTCGGCGCGGGCGCGTCCGGAGGAGTCTGGAGGCATGACAACAGCCACCACCCCAGCGCTCGCCTGCACCGGGCTCACCAAGTTCTATGACGGCAATCGTGTCCTCGACGGGCTCGACCTCACCGTCCGCCCCGGCCGCGTCTATGCCCTGCTGGGACGCAATGGCGCGGGCAAGTCCACAACCTTCAAGATCATCCTCGGGCTGTTGCACGCCGATGCCGGCACGGTGGAGGTGCTTGGTCAGCCCTGGACGCGTGGCAGTCTGGCCCACATCGGTGCCTCGGTGGACGGCCCGGCCTACTACCCGCACCTCTCGGCCGCCGACAACGTGCGCGTCCACGCACGACTCGTCGGAACCACTGATGGGCGGATCGACGACGTGGTGTCCATGGTGGGTCTGCAGGGCACCGGGCGAAAGCGCGTCGCCTCCTTCTCCACCGGAATGAAGGCTCGCCTCGCCCTGGCCATCGCGCTGCTCACCGACCCCCCCATCCTGCTGCTCGACGAGCCGCAGAACGGACTCGACCCCGAGGGGATCATCGAGCTGCGGCGACTCATCCGTGAACTGGCGGCGCGCGGACGCACCGTCATCATCTCCAGCCACCAGCTGGGCGAGGTGACCCATCTGGCCGACGACATCGGCGTCCTGGTCTCGGGGCGCATGGTCTACGAGGGTGCGCTGACCGACTTCAGCGACGGCGACCTCGAGCAGGCCTACCTGCGCGCCACTGGGGCAGTGGCATGAAGGGCCTTCGTGGAGCACTGGCCGCCGAACTGGTACGCAGCCGTCGGACGGCGGGGGCCTGGCTGTGGCTCATCGGGGTCGTCATCTCCCTGTGGGAGTACGGCAGCTGGCGTCTGGTCAGCGGCCAGAACAGCTGGCAGGCACTGATGTCGTGGCACGTGATCTACGCCACGGGGCTGTGCCTTCCGGTGGCGGCGCTCGCCAGCGCGATGACCCTTCGACGGGAGCGCGCCTCCCGCAGCGGTGGCACCGACTGGCGGCCGGTGGGGCTGGCCCAGGTCCGGGCGGCCCGGCTCCTGGTGCTCCTCGGCCAGCACCTGGGGCTGATCGTCGGTCTGGTGGCCCCGGCCGTGGTGCTCGGCGTCGTGTTCAACGACTTCGGCCCCGTCCCCCTGCGCCAGATCGCGGCAACCGTTGCGCTGCTGTGGCTGGCCGCGGCCGTCTGGATCGTGCTCGGACACCTGCTGGCCGAGCGGATCGGGCTCTTCCCCACGGTGGGCATCGCCTTCGTCTGGCAGATCGCCGCCACCATCCACGCGGAGAGGCATCGCTGGTGGATGGAGCCCTGGACCTGGTCCGTGCGCCCGATCCTGCCGGTGCTCGGCGTCCACGGCAATGGTGTCCCGGCCAAGCCCGGCGAGGCGGTGCTGCACATCTCCCCCTGGCCCGCCATCGGGCTCTCACTGGCCCTGTTCATCCTGCTGGCCGTTGCCATGGTGCGGCTCCCGGCACCTGCGCCGCGATGCCAGCGGGGTGCCGGCGCCGAGCAGCACGGTGCCCAGCAGACAGCGGTTCCTGCGCAGCAGCCGGTCGAGCGGCGCCGTCCGACGCCGGTGCGTGCGATGGTTCCCGTCATCTGGGGCCGAGGGTTCTGGGCGTCGGTGGTGATGGCGGCGCTCCTCGTGGCGACAACCCGCGTGGTGTGGAATGCGAACTACACCCGGGGGCTCGTGGGCCTGCTGGTCGTACCCTGCCTGGGATGCCTGCTCGCCTGCCTGGCGGCGCAGGGCCTCCAACCGGCGCTGCGCAGCATCCTCACCCGCACCTCCGCGGCCCGGCACGCCACCATTGCAGTGCTGCTCACCTCAGTGCCCTTCGCCGGGGTGGTGTTGTTCGGAGCAGCGCTGTCGGGGCAGGGGGCCATCGCAGTGGCCAGCGTCGGGCTCTCCTTCGGCCTGGCCTGTCTGATCCTGTCGATGGCACTGGCGGTGCGGTTCTCGTCGGGAGCTGCCGCCATGACCACGCTGGTCGGGCTGGTGCTCTCGATCGTCATGGGGGGTTCGGCACTGGCACAAGCACCCCTGCTGTGGCTCCTGGGTCCGTGGTCATGGGCCTACTCGGCCAACACCCCCGGACGCATGGTGGTGGCAGGCACCGTCTCGGTGGTCCTGGCCGTGCTCTGCGGCATCGGGCTCGTCCGCGCCCTGCAGGGCAGCGCCGCGCGGTCCTGAGCCCGGGCCCGTTCGGGTCGCAGCACCACGCACACACCAGGGGCTCGGGGCACACGTTGGAACGTGTGCTCCGTGTTTCCTGCGTGTGCCCCGAGCTTGCTGCGTGTGCCCCGTGTTTCCTGCGTGTGCGGCAGCGGGCAGCCAGCTTCCGGCTGCTCACCTACCGGTGGGTTCACTGGCCCTCCCCAGCACCCAGTCGACGGCCTGCTCGACCTTGTTGACGGTCTCCACCCCGTCGGCAGGCCGAGGCCGCTGCACCACCACACAGGGAATCCCGAGTTCGTGGGCCACCTCCATCTTCGGGCGGGTGAAGCTGCCGCCGGAGTTCTTGGTGACCAGCACGTCGCTGCGGTGCTCGCGCAGGATCTCCAGCTCGCCGTCCAGCGTGTAGGGGCCGCGGCTGGTGATCACCTGCCAGGCATCGGGGACGGCCATGTCGGGTTCGCGCACCATCCGCGCCAGCACCGCAAGCTCCCCCAAGGCGGGCAGGTAGCGCTCCAGCTCCTGGCGGCCGACGGTGACGAAGGGGCGCGATCCCAGGCTGGCGGCAAGCTCGGCCGCCTGCTCGTGGCTCCCGGCCAGATGCCAGCCGTCCTCGGCGGGCCAGGCAGGGCGTTCCAACCGCAGCAGCGGGATGCGTCGCCCGTCGGGCAGCGGGGTGGCGCAGGCCTCGGCAGCATTGCGGCTCATCCCCTCCGCAAAAGGATGCGTGGCGTCGACCACCACGTCGAAGTCGGCCAGCGCCGCCCGCAGCCCGTCGACCCCGCCGAAGCCACCGATCCGCACCGCCCCGACCGGCAGCTTCGGCTCCGGCAGGCGGCCAGCCAGTGAGCTGGTGATGTCGATCCCGGCTTCCACCAGGGCAGCGGCCAATGCCCGACCCTCGCTGGTGCCGCCGAGCAGCAGCACCCTCACAGCACGTCCCCGCGCGAGTCAGGGGCACGCAGCAGGAACATGTCCATCACCCAGCCGTCGGTCTCGCGCGCCGTTTCACGTGCAACCTTCGCCCGCGGCACCACCTCGCGGACCCGGCCCGAGAGTGACTGTTCGCCTTCGGAGCCCAGGTTCGCCGACCACCACAGCTGCCAGTCGGCCAGCCCCGGCGAGGAGGCCAGGTCGTCCAGCGTGTGCGGCAAGGTGAGCATCACCACCAGGTTGCGCTGACCAGCCTCGATGTCCTCGAAGAGCTTGCGGGCCGTCGTGATGTGCACCGGTTCGCCGACCCGGTGCAGCACCACCCTGTGCCGTGCCGCCAGCACCTGCGGCGCGCTCACGCCGGGCAGCACGTCCCATGTGCAGCCCGTCTGCTCCTCGATGCGCCCGGCCAGGCGCACCAGCGAGTCGAAGAGCGAGGAGTCGCCCCAGGCGAGGATGGCGACGGTGCGCGCCTCGGGCGCCTCACGCCGCAGCGCCGCCAGGATGCGCTCCACCCGCGCGGCGTGCCAGTCGGCGACGGCCTTGCGGTACTGCGCCCCCGACGACTCGGACGGGCCGCGACGGTCCCGGGGCGGATCGGACACCCGGACGACGGGCACGCCGTGATCCTTGGCGATCCGGCGGCGCACCCCCATCTGCTCGTCGCGCTCCCGGCCGGCGTGGGCACCGTCGGTGGCCGACTTGTCGAAGACCACCACCACGTCGCAGCCGCGCAGCGCCGCCGAGACCTCCGGCGTCACGTGCTGCGGCCCCATGCCGATGCCCAGGATCCGTAGCCTCTGCAGTGCTGTGGCGTGCTCGCTCATTCGTCGTCCTCCAGGTCGCCCTCCACCTCAAGGTAGACCTGCTGCAACTGCTGCATCAGTTCCGGGTCGGGCTGCTCCCACAGGCCCCGCTCGGCGGCCTCGTGGAGCCGCTCGACGATCCCGCGCAGTGCCCACGGATTGCTGGTGCGCATGAACTCCTGCGTCGTCTCGTCCAGCACGTACTCGCGGCCCACCCGGTCATACATCCAGTCGTCGACGACGCCCGCGGTGGCGTCGAAGCCGAACAGGTAGTCGACGGTGGCGGCCAGCTCGAAGGCCCCCTTGTAACCGTGGCGGCGCATCGCCGCGATCCAGCGGGGGTTGACGACGCGGGCCCGGAAGACGCGGGCGGTCTCCTCGGCCAGGCTGCGGGTGCGCACCCGGTCGGGGCTGGTGGAGTCACCCACATAGGCCTTCGGGTCGGCGCCGGTCAGCGCCCGCACCGTCGCCACCATGCCGCCGTGGTACTGGTAGAAGTCGTCGGAGTCGAGGATGTCACTCTCGACGTTGTCGACATTCTTGGCGGCCACCTGGATGCGCCGGTAGTTGGTGCGCATGTCATCGCTGGCCGGCACGCCGTCCAGGCCGCGGCCGTAGGCGAAGCCACCCCAGGCCGTGTAGACCTCGGCCAGGTCGTCGTCGCTGCGCCAGTTGCCGCTCTCCACCACCTGCAGGATGCCGGCGCCATAGCTGCCCGGCTTGGAACCGAAGATGCGGGTGCGGGCGCGGCGCTCGTCACCGTGTTCGGCCAGGTCGGCGCGGGCATGGGCGCGCACGAAATTCTGCTCGTCGGGCTCGTCCAGCTCGGCGACCATCGCCACCGCGTCGTCGACCATCGCGACGACGTGCGGGAAGGCATCGCGGAAGAAGCCCGAGATGCGCACCGTCACGTCGATGCGGGGACGACCCAGCTCCTCCAACGGCACCACCTCGAGCCGGCTGACGCGACGCGAGGCCTCATCCCATTCCGGCCGCACGCCCAACAGGGCAAGGACTTCGGCGATGTCGTCGCCGCTGGTGCGCATGGCGGAGGTGCCCCAGACGCTCAGGCCCACCGAGGTGGGGTAGGCGCCGGTCTCGTCGAGATGGCGCTGCAGCAGCGAGTCGGCCATCGCCTGGCCGGTCTGCCAGGCCAGGCGCGAGGGCACCGCACGCGGGTCGACGGTGTAGAAGTTGCGGCCGGTGGGCAGCACGTTGACCAGCCCGCGCAGCGGCGAGCCCGAGGGGCCCGACGGGATGAAACCACCCTCCAGCGCGTGCAGCACCGCACCCAGCTCGTCGGTGGTGCGCTCCAGGCGCGGCACCACCTGCTCGGCGGCGAAGCGCAGCACCCGGCGCACCTGCTCGTCGTCGGTGAGGTAGTCGACGGCCGACGGCTCCCAGCCGGCCTCCTCCATCGCCTGGACCAGGGTGCGGGCGGCCGCTTCCACCTCGTCGGTGCGGGCGCCGTCGGCATTGTCGGCCAGCCCCAGGGCCCGACGCAGCCCCGGCACGGCATCGCTGGCGCCGCCCCAGACCTGCTGGGCGCGCAGGATGGCCAGCACCAGGTTGACGCGGGCCTCGCCGGCCGGTGCCGCGCCCAGGGTGTGCAGGCCGTCGCGGATCTGGGCGTCCTTGATCTCGCACAGCCAGCCGTCGACGTGCAGGATGAAGTCGTCGAAGTCCTCGTCCTCGGGCTGCTCCTCCAGGCCCAGGTCGCGGTGCAGCTCGGCGGCGCGCATCAGGTTCCAGATCTCGCCGCGCACGGCCGGCAGCTTCGCCGGGTCCATCGCCGCGATGTTGGCGTGCTCGTCGAGCAGCTGCTCCAGACGGGCGATGTCGCCATAGCTCTCGGCGCGCGCCATCGGCGGCACCAGGTGGTCGACGATCACCGCGTGGGCGCGTCGTTTGGCCTGGGCGCCCTCGCCAGGATCGTTGACCAGGAAGGGATAGACCAGCGGCAGCGAGCCGATCGCGGCGTCGGGTCCGCAGGCCGCCGAGAGGGCCGCATTCTTGCCCGGCAGCCACTCCATCGAGCCGTGCTTGCCCAGGTGGACCACCGCGTGGGCGCCGAAGCCGTGCTCGATCCAGCGGTAGGCGCCGATGTAGTGGTGGCTGGGCGCCATGTCGGGGTCGTGGTAGATCGCCACCGGGTTCTCGCCGAAGCCGCGCGGCGGCTGGATCAGGATCACCACATTGCCGGCCTGCAGGGTGGCCAGCACCAGTTCCCCGGCCTCGTTGACGAACAGGCTGCCCGGGCCCTCGCCCCAGGCCTCGCGCATCTGTTCGCGCAGCTCCTCGGGCAGGTCGGCGGTCCAGGCGCGGTACTGCTCGGGGGTGACGCGGACGTGGGCATCGGTGAGCTGGGCATTGGTGAGCCACTCCTCGTCCTGCCCGCCGGCGGCGATCAGGGCGTGGATGAGGGCATCGCCGGCGATGGTGTCGGGGGTGCGCCCGTCGGCGTCCTGCGCCTCGGGGCTGGCCTCGGCGGCGCCCAGGATCCGGGTCACCTCGTTGTCGGCGCCCAGGTCGTAGCCCTCCTCGCGGAGCCTGCGCAGCAGCCGGATCGCCGAGACCGGGGTGTCCAGGCCGACGGCATTGCCGATCCGGGCGTGCTTGGTGGGGTAGGCGCTCAGCACCAGCGCCAGTTTCTTGTCGGCATTGGGGGTGTGGCGCAGCCGGGCGTGGTTGGCGGCCAGGCGTGCCAGCCGGGTGCAGCGTTCGGCGTCGGCGACGTAGCGGGGCAGGCCGTCGTCGTCGAACTCCTTGAAGCTGAAGGGACCGGCGATGATGCGGCCGTCGAACTCGGGGATGGCGATCTGGGTGGCCGAGTCCATCGGGGTGACGCCGTCGTCGCTGGCCTCCCAGTCAGCGCGGCTGCTGGTCAGGCACAGCCCCTGGAAGACGGGGATGTCGAGGGCCGCCATCCGGGCGACGTCCCAGGCCTCGTCGTCCCCGCCGGCCTGGGCAGTGGCCGGGGTGGAGCCTCCGGCGGCCAGCACCGTCACGATGAGCGCATCCAGGGTGCCGAGGAAGCCGTAGAGCTCGTCGGGGGCCTGGCGCAGCGAGCCGGCGAAGACCGGGACCGCGGTGGCATGCCCGGTGGCGTCGATGGCGGAGCACAGCTCGCGGGCAAAGTCGGTGTTGCCGCTGGTCTCGTGGGCGCGGTAGTAGAGGACGCCGACGCGGGGGAGGGCGGGCTGCCCGGGCTGCTCGGTGGGCGACTCCCACCAGGACGGCTCGCCCCAGCTCGGGATCGGCTGCGGGGGCTCGAATCCCTCGCCGGTGAGCAGCACCGTGTCGGACAGGAAGGCGTGCAGCTGGGCCAGGTTCTCCGGGCCGCCCTCGGCCAGGTAGCGGTGGGCCTCGGCGGCGACGCCGATCGGGACGCTGGAGAGCTCCATCAGCTGGGCGCTGGGCTCCTGTTCGCCGCCGAGCACCACCATCGGCCGGGTGCCGGCGATGCGGCGGAATCCGTCGCACAGGTCCTGCGGGCCGCCGAGGATGCGGGCCACCACCAGGTCGCAGGCCTCGATCTGCTCGGCCATCTGCTGGTGGGCGGGGCGGGCGGGATTGGCCAGGAAGTAGTCGGCGCCGCTGGCGCGGGCCGAGAGCAGGTCGGTGTCGGACGTGGACAGCAGGGCGATGCGCATCGGCGCGTCTCCTCCCCCGGAGTTCTCGCTCCGGAACGTGGGCATGGACTCACCCGACGTCCAGTGTCTGGCTGTCACAGTGGCGGAACCGCCCCGGGCTTGCACCGGGTTCCTGGGCCGTGGGCTGCGGCAAGCCTAGCGGGAACGGGCTCCCTGGCCATTGCCGCGCGGAAACAGACGAATTGTGGCGCATCATGTGCTTTTGAACCTTCCAAAGGGCCTATTGCGTCTGTTTTCGCGGCGGGGTGGGTACTGTCCGGCGCCCTACTCCTGTCATGAGGCGACACCTGATCCCGGACGTGGTCATCACACTGCTGTTGGTCTTCGGCCTGGGCGCTATCCTGTCGCTCGACACCTGGGATGCCTTGTGGGTTTCGAATGTGTCGTCGACCTGGTTGCTGATTCCGCTGTGGTTCGGCTGGCGAACGGGACGCCTGGGCAAGGGCGCGGCATGGGGGCTCATGATCACCCAGGCCGCTCTCGTGGCCTACTACATCCCAGCTTCGGCGGGTGTGTCTTCATGGTAGCCAGGCATCATGCTCGAGTACGTGGGCCGCTACGGCTTCAAGTACTTCGTGCTCGGACTCATCAGCGGTCCGGTCATGGGCGCGCTGGGAGGATGGTGGCGGCAGCACCCCAATGCGTTGGTCCCCCTTCTCGTCGCTGTGCTCGCTTTCGGAGAGAGGTGGGCATGGCAGTGGCACTTGGGCTTTGATCCGGGCTCGGTCATCTTCACCGGGGAGGCGGTTCCAGGGGTGGCAGGGGCAATCGCGATGCTCGTGTGGGTGCGCCGCGCGCCCGGGACTTCGCCGACAGCCAGCAGCTGACGGCGCATCCGAGCGGCTTGTCGGCACCATCCGGAGACAGTCCGAGGGTCGGTGGCCGGTGCGGGGGAAAGCCTGCCCGGGCATTGCCGCGCGGAAACAGACGAAATGTGGAGGGCCAACTGGTTTTGAACCTTCCAGAGGGCCCATTGCGTCTGTTTTGGCGGGCTACGACGGCGGTCTCACCACTCGATGCCCGCCTGGCCCTTCGCCCCGGTGTCGAAGGGGTGCTTCACCTTGGTCATCTCGGTCACCAGGTCGGCGGCGTCAAGCACCTGCTGTGGCATCCGTCGTCCGGTCATCACGACGTGCTGGGTGCCGGGGCGGTTGGCGAGGGTCTCGAGCACCTCGTCGACGTCCAGCCAGCCATTGGCCAGCACATAGCTGAACTCGTCGAGCACATAGAGATCATGGGTCTGGTTGGCGAGCTGCTCACTGATCCGCGCCCAGCCCTCCTTGCTCATGGCGACGTGGTCCACCTCCTTCGTCGAGCGCAGCCAGGTCCAGCCGGCGCCCATGGCGTGCCACTCGACCGGCCCGCCCTGCCCGGTCTGCTGGTGCACCTCGTTGAGCGCGGCGAAGGCGGCCTTCTCACCGGTGCGCCAGTTGGGCGACTTCACGAACTGGTAGACGCCGATGCTCCAGCCCTGGTTCCAGGCCCGCAGCGCCATGCCGAAGGCGGCGGTCGACTTGCCCTTGCCGTCGCCGGTGTTGATGATCAGCCGCGGCTGGTGGCGCAGCTGCCGGGTGGTCAGTCCGCTGGTGTTCTGGGGTGCCTTGCCCTGCATCAGTTCTCCCTGTCGGTGGGGTTGGTCGGGTCGGTGGGGGTGGTTGAATCGGTGGCCAGGGCCAGCAGTGCCTCGACGTCCAGCTGCCGCTCGATGGCATCGGCCAGGGTCTCGATCATCTGCTCGCGCCGTTCGGCGAAACCGGGAGCTCCCGGCTCGGGCCGCCACGGGTGCCCGGCCTGCTCGGCGACGCGCTCCAGCCAGGCCCGGCGCAGCCCGTCGTTCTCCAGCGCACCGTGCCAGTGCGTGCCCCAGGTGGCGCCGACCCGCATGCCGTCCAGGAAGTGCTCGTCGGGTTCCGACAGGGTCGTCGGGCGGCCGTGGTGGATCTCGTAGCCGGCGGCCTCGTGCCTCTGCCAGCTGCCGGTCGGACGCGCCAGCACCTTGTCGGGGTGGAAGTCGACGCGCAGCGGCAGGATGCCCAGCCCATCAACCGGGCCAGAGCTGTCCCCCTCCACCTCGTCGACGATCACCTGCCCCAGCATCTGGTAGCCGCCGCAGATCCCCAGCGTGGGGCGTCCGGCCGCGTGCCGCTGGGCGACGACCCGGTCGATTCCCTGCCCTCGCAGCCATCGCAGGTCGTCGACGGTGGCGCGGGTGCCGGGCAGTACCAGCAGGTCCGCCTCGGCGCAGACTGCCGGATCGGCCGTCACCTCCACCCGCACACCCGGTTCGGCGGCCAGGGCGTCGACGTCGGTGGCATTGCTCACCCGCGGCAGCCGGACGACGGCCACGTGCAGTGGCCGCGCGCCGGGCGTCGAGGCCGAGGCCCGGCGCCAGCCGCCGATCGCCAGGGCGTCCTCGCCGTCGAGCCAGACCCCCGGCAGCCACTCCAGCACGCCCAGGTTGGCCAGGCCGGTGCGGCGGCTGATCTCGTCCAGGCCCGGCGCCAGCACCGACGGGTCGCCGCGGAACTTGTTGATCACATAGCCCTTCAGCAGCGCGCGGTCGTCGTCGTCCAGCAGCGCCCAGGTGCCGTAGATGCTGGCCAGCACCCCGCCGCGGTCGATGTCTCCCACCAGCACCACCGGCATGCCGAACTGCCGTGCCAGGCCCATGTTGACGTAGTCGCCGCCGCGCAGGTTGATCTCGGCGGGGGAGCCGGCGCCCTCGCAGACCACCACCTGGTGTGTCGCGGCGAGCTCCCGGTAGGCGGCGAAGGCGGCCTCGGCCAGGTGCCTGCGGCCGGTGGCGTACTGACCGGCCTCCAGGGTGCCGTCGGGCTGGCCGCGCAGCACGACGTGGGCGCGACGGTCGGTGCCGGGCTTGATCAGCACCGGGTTCATGGCGGTGCTCGGCTCCACGCCCGCGGCGATGGCCTGCAGGAACTGGGCGCGCCCGATCTCGCCGTCGGTCACCACCATCGAGTTGTTGCTCATGTTCTGCGCCTTGAAGGGGGCGACGTCGACGCCGCGGCGGCGCAGCACCCGGCACAGGCCCGCCGTCACCAGCGACTTGCCGGCATCCGACGAGGTGCCGGCCACCAGGATTCCCACCATCAGAGCTTCCTTCCGATCAGTGCCGCGGCCACCAGCGCGGCCGAGGCCCACTGCACCCGACGCGCCAGCCGGGCGGCGCGTAGCAGGTCGCGCGCCATTGGGCGTGGGCCGTCGCCGAGCAGTCCCCGGTCCTCCACACGTCCGCCGGGGTAGACATTGTGCCCGCCGAGCTGCACCCCAAGCGCCCCGGCGAAGGCCGACTCGCACCAGCCGCCGTTGGGGCTGGGGTGGTCGTGGGCGTCGCGGCGCATCACCCGCCAGGCCTGGCCGGCGCGCGGTCCGGAGACGGCGCAGGTGACGGCCCCGGTGAGCCGGGCCGGCAGCCAGCAGGCGGCGTCGTCGAGCCGCGCGGCGACCATGCCGAAGTTCTCGTAGCGCCGGTTGTGGTGGCCCACCATGGCGTCCAGGGTGTTGATGCCGCGGTGCAGCAGCAGCCCGGGCACGCCCAGCGCCGCGCCCCAGACCAGCGGCGCCACCACTGCGTCGGCGGAGTTTTCGGCCACCGACTCCAGCGCCGCCCGCGCCAGCTCCGGCTCGTCGAGCTCGTCGGCCAGCCGGCCACACAGGTGCGAGAGCCGGTCGCGGGCCTGCTCCAGGTGGTCTTCGGCCAGGTGCGCGGCCATCAGCTCACCCTCGCGCGCCAGCGAGGAGCCGCCGGTCACCACCCAGGTGGCCAGCGCCGTCAGCCCCGCCCGCGCCAGCGGGTGCCTGCGACCCACGGCCTCGGCGGCCACGCCCAGCACGGCCAGCGGTGCCAGGCAGCAGGCGACGTGCACCGCCCCCGCTCCGCGCTCGTCGCGGTAGGTGCGCCGCTCCACCCACATCGCCCAGGAGCCGAACCAGGCAACCGGATGGTGTCGTTGCGGGTCGGGCACGACGGCATCGGCGAGGGTGCCCAGCAGCAGGCCGGTTGCCCGCGCCCACATCACGCGGCACCTGAGAGGGTGGAGGGGTGAAGATCGTCCTCGTTCGCCACGGCCAGAGCACCTGGAACCTGGAGCGTCGCCTGCAGGGGCAGACGATGCAGGTGCCGCTGACCGAGCTGGGCCATGCCCAGGCCGAGGCCGCGGCCACCGTCGTCGTCGGCCTGGTCGCGCCCGGCGCCCCGCTGCTGTGCAGTGACCAGCTGCGCGCCGTCCAGACCGCCGAGCACGTCGCGGCGGCCATTGGCAGCATCCCCGAGCCCACCCGACTGCTGCGTGAGCAGGGGCTGGGATGCATGGAGGGCAAGGGATTCGACGAGCTCGTCGCCGAAGACACCCCCGAGGGGATGCACGTCAGCGAGGTTTGTTGGGGCGGCGGGGAGTCCATCCAGCAGGTCCATGGCCGCTGCCGTGAACTGCTCGACGAGCTCGCCGCCAGAGACGTCGGTGAGGTGGTGCTGGTCGGCCACGGCGACGCGCTGCGGGTGCTGCTGGCGGTCGTCGACGGCCGCGGCCACCGCGAGGTGGAGTGGGGCAGCATCGGCAACGGGGAGGTGCTGGTGCGCACCTGGCAGGGGTGAGGCCATCACTCGTCCTTCGCGAATGTCGTCACGGGCGAGGCAGCCAGGCGACCGGGCTCGTCCCCGCCGGATCGCTCGACGTGCACGCCAGGACCATGGGGGCATCACCGTTGCGGGACAGCGCCGGGGTCACACCGGCTTCGCTGGCAGCGACGCGCTGGCCGCAGCCAGCAGCCACACCCTAGCCCAGCACTCCTGCCGATCTGCGCTGGACCTTGGCTGGCAAGGGGCTGTGCCCGGCCTGAGAGTCGTTCGGGAACCTCTCAGAGGGCTCCCTACATTGACATGAACGGCAGCTTCGAGGTTCGGGCTGCGCTCGTGAAGGGGATGCACATGACCTGGTGGCAGTCGATCATTCTGGGAGTCGTCGAGGGAGTGACGGAATTCCTTCCCGTCTCCAGCACTGGTCACCTGACCATCACCGAGAAGCTGATGGGCATGCCCATCGACGACCCGGGCATCACCGCCTACACCGCCATCATCCAGATCGGCGCCATCCTGGCCGCCGTCATCTACTTCTGGGGCGACATCTGGCGCATCCTCACCGGCTGGCTCGGCGGCCTGGGCAACAAGTCCAGGCGCGGCAGCGACTACAACATGGGCTGGGCCGTCGTGGTCGGCACCGTCATCACCGCCAGCGTCGCCCTGGTCGGCAAGGACCTGATCACCGGAGCCCTGCGCAGCCTGTGGGTGGTGGGCATCGGCCTGATCCTGTGGTCCTTCGCCATGTTCGCCGCCGACCGCTACTCGGCCAAGCTCGCCCCCTCCAAGCAGCGCACCCTGGACACCATCACCTGGAAGGACGGCGCCCTGCTGGGCCTCATCCAGTGCCTGTCGCTGGTGCCCGGCGTCTCCCGCTCCGGCGCCACCATCGTCGGCGGCCTGTTCAGCGGCCTCGACCGCCTGGCCTCCACCAAGCTCGCCTTCTACCTGGGCATCCCCACCCTGGTCGCCGCCGGCGTCTACGAGGCGGCCACCGAGTTCAGCCACGTGAGCGAGACCATCGGCTGGGGCGTGGTGGTCATCGGCGCCGTGGTGAGCTTCTTCGTCGCCTACGCCTCGATCGCCTGGCTGCTGAAGTTCGTCGCCAGCAACACCTTCACCGGCTTTGTCATCTACCGCATCCTGGTGGGCCTGGCCGTGCTCGGCCTGCTGGCCGGCAACGTCATCACCGCCGTCTGATCCGGCACCCGACGGGCCGCACCCCTCCACTTGAGGACAAA
>NZ_JBHWOO010000103.1:0-12705 GCF_043424415.1 Luteococcus sp.
GGCCGCCGGCGGCACCGTCTCGGCCAGGTCCTCGTCGCGGCTCATCGCGGAGGCGAAGAGCACCGGGATGATCGCGAAGAAGGGCCACACCAGCAGGGCGACCAGGCTGTGCAGCTGGAAGTCGATCGGCACCACGGCGCCGGCCCCGGCTTGCGCGATGCGGGCGGCGAAGTCGTGCGGACCCATCAGGGTGCCGACCCACCAGCACAGCAGCGCGCCCAGCAGGCCGCCGCCCATCGCCACCAGGCACACGGGCCAGCCCAGCCGCCGGAACCAGCGCCAGGCGCACAGCCCGATGCCGAGCCCGACCACGGCTCCCACCAGGCAGAAGACGGCGTCACTGGCGAAGACCAGGGCCAGGCCCCGCTCCGAGGTGGTGGCATTGCCGTTGGCGTCGACGTGGTAGCTGGGCAGCGGCACCACCAGGTTCCACAGTGCTCCCCCCACGCCCCCAGCCAGCATCGACAGCAGCCAGAAGACGGCGAGGCTGCGCACCAGCGGGCGCGCGAACAGTCCCGTCGAGCGGGGCGCGCGGGCATAGGCGTCGTTCTCCAGCACCTGCGCCTGCTCCAGGGCACTGTCCCCCGCGGGGATGGTGGGACTCACCGGGTCTCCTTCCGTCGACGCACGAGCCTACTCACGATGCCAGGCAGGACGGCCCCAGCAGGGCCTTGAGGTCTGCCATCAGCGGCTGCGAGGCGGTCACGCGCAGCGTCTGGTCGAGCCGGAACAGGGTGCTGCGGTTCTGCCCCAGCAACCGCAGGTGCACCTCGGTCATGCCCGGATGGTTGCCGAGCACCTCCTTGAGCTGGTCCACCACCGGCGGCGTGCACCGTCCGGCGGGCAGCTGCAGCACCACCGGGCCGGTGGGGCCCTCGGTGATGTCGGGGATGGTGATCTCCTGCACCTGCACCTCGGCGGCGTCCTCCTTCTCGCGGACGCGGCCACGCACCCGGATCACCTGGTCGGTGGCCAGGTGCATCGCCACCTGCTCGTAGACCTTCGGGAAGCACAGCACGTCGACCGATGCCTCCAGGTCCTCGACCGTGATGATCGCCCACACTGCACCGGTCTTGGTCTGCTTGCGCTGGACGCTGGTGATCATGCCGCAGATGTTGAGGATGGAGTCGCGGGGGCCGTCGGGGGCCACCAGGTTTCCGATGGAGATGTCGCGCTCCTTGTCCAGGATGTGCTCCATTCCCTGCAGCGGATGGTCCGAGACGTAGAGGCCCAGCATCTCGCGCTCGAAGGCGAGTTTGGTGCGCTTGTCCCAGTCCTCGATCTCGGGGACGGTCTCGCGCTGCTGCACCGGCTCGTCGGCCTCGGCGGCCAGGCCGAAGTCACCGAAGAGGTCGTCCTGGCCATTGGCCTGGTTGCGCTTGAGGTCGATCACCTGGTCGACGGCGGCCTCGAAGATGCTCATCAAGGCCCGGCGCGAGTGGCCCAGCGAGTCGAAGGCGCCGGCCTTGATCAGCGACTCGATCATGCGCTTGTTGCAGACCTGCAGCGGCACCTTGTCGAGGAAGTCGTAGAAGTCGGTGAACTCCCCCTCGGTGGTGCGGGCCTCGACGATGCCGGCCACGACGTGGTCGCCGACATTGCGGATGGCGCCCAGGCCGAAGCGGATGTCCTCACCGACGGCGGTGAACTCCAGCTCCGAGGTGTTGACGTCCGGCGGCAGCACCTTGATGCGCTGGGCGCGCATGTCGCCCAGGTAGATGGCCATCTTGTCCTTGTCGTCGCCGACGCTGGTGAGCAGCGCAGCGCCGTACTCGGCCGGGTAGTTGGCCTTCAGCCAGCCCGTCCAGTAGGAGACCAGGGCGTAGCCGGCGGCGTGCGACTTGTTGAAGGCGTAGCCGGCGAAGGGGACCATGACGTCCCACAGGGTCTTGATGGCGTCGTCGGAATAGCCGTTGGCGGCCATGCCGTCGTGGAAGTGGTTGAACTCCTTGGCCAGGATCTCGGGCTTCTTCTTGCCCATCGCCCGTCGCAGCAGGTCGGCGCCGCCCAGCGTGTAGCCCGCGAGCTCGCGGGCGATCGCCATGATCTGCTCCTGGTAGACGATCAGGTGGAAGGTGTCGCCGATCAGCGGGTCCAGGGCCTCCTTGAGCTCCGGGTGGATCGGGATGATCTCCTGTCGCCCGTTCTTGCGTTCGGCATAGGCGATGTGGGCATTGGCGCCCATCGGGCCGGGACGGTACAGCGCCAGGACGGCGGTGATGTCGTCGAAGCCGGTGGGACCCATCTGGCGCAGCAGGGAGCGCATGGCCACACCGTCGAGCTGGAAGACGCCCAGGGTGTCGCCTCGGGCGAGCAGCTGGTAGGTCTTCTCGTCGTCCAGCGCCAGCGTGGACATGTCGAGCTCGATGCCCTTGTTCTGCTTGATGATCTGGACGGCGTGGTCCATGATGCCGAGGTTGCGCAGGCCGAGGAAGTCCATCTTCATCAGCCCCATCTCCTCGAGCTGGGGGTAGGCGAAGCCCGCGATGATGGTGCCGTCCTTGTCCCGCTTGTGCATCGGGATCACGTCCAGCAGCTTCTCGCTGGACAGGATGAAGGCGCAGGCGTGCACACCGGTGCCGCGCATCAGGCCCTCCAGGCCCAGGCCGGTGTCGATGACCTTCTTGACGTCGGCCTGGGTGTTGTAGAGCTCGCGGATCTCGTTGCCCTCCGCGTAGCGGGGGTGGTTCTCGTCGAAGAGGTCCTTGAGCGGGACACCCTTGCCCATCACGTCGGCGGGCATGGCCTTGGTGATCTTGTCACCCAGGCCGAAGGGGTAGCCGAGGATGCGGTTGGCGTCCTTGACGGCGGCCTTGGCCTTGATGGTGCTGAAGGTGTTGACCTGGCTGGTGTAGTCCTCGCCGTACTTGTCGGTGACGTAGTCGATGACCAGGTCGCGCTTGCGGTCGTCGAAGTCGAGGTCGATGTCGGGCGGGCTGATGCGCTCGGGGTTGAGGAAGCGCTCGAAGAGCAGGCCGTGCTCCAGCGGGTCGATCTGGATGATGCCGGTGAGGTAGGCGATCATCGAGCCGGCGGCCGATCCTCGTCCGGGGCCGACGGCCACGCCCATCTCGCGGGCCTTGTTGCAGATGTCGGAGACCACCAGGAAGTAGGAGCTGAAGCCCAGCGGTTCGATCACCTTCAGCTCGGTCTCGACGCGCTCCAGCACGTCGGGACGCTCGGCGTCGCCGTAGCGCACCTTGATGCCCTCGCTGACCTTCTTGCGCAGCCACGACTCCTGGGTCTCGCCCTCGGGCACGTCGAACTGCGGCATGCGGTCGACGTGCTTGAAGACCTCGTCGTAGCTCTCGATGCGCTCGGCGATGGCCAGGGTGTTGTCGCAGGCGCTGGGCAGCTCCTTGAAGAGCTCGCGCATCTCCTCGGAGGTCTTGATGTAGTAGCCGGAGCCGTTGAAGCGGAAACGGTTGGGGTCGTCCTTGTTGCGGCCCACGCCGACGCACAGCAGGTCGTCGTGGCTGTCGGCCTGGTCGGGGGTGACGTAGTGCGAGTCGTTGGTGGCCAGCAGCGGGATGTCGAGCTTCTTGGCCAGGCGCAGCAGGTCTTCGCGGACGCTGCGCTCGATGTCGATGCCGTGGTCCATCAGCTCCAGGAAGTAGTTCTCCTTCCCGAAGATCTCCTGGTAGGCGGCTGCTGCGGCGATGGCCTCGTCGAACTGGCCCAGCCGCAGGCGCGTCTGCACCTCGCCGGAGGGGCAGCCGGTGGTGGCGATGATGCCCTTGGAGTACTGGCTGATGATCTCGCGGTCCATGCGGGGTTTCATGTAGTAGCCCTCGAAGCTGGCCAGCGAGCTGAGCCGGAAGAGGTTGTGCAGGCCCTCCGCGTTCTGGGCCAGCATCGTCATGTGGGTGTAGCGGCCGCCGCCCGAGACGTCCTTGCCACCTTCCACGGAGGCGTCGGTGCCGTCATGGCGGCCCTTGGCCCAGAACTCCTGGCTGCGGGAGTGGCGCGACGAGGGAGCCACATAGGCCTCGATGCCGATGATCGGCTTGACGGCATGCTTCTTGCTGGTGGCCTGGAACTCGTAGGCGCCGAACATGTTGCCGTGGTCGGTCATGGCGATGGCGGGCATGTTCTGGCGCTCGACCTCGGCGAAGAGCTTGGAGTTCTTGGCGGCACCGTCGAGCATCGAGTACTCGGTGTGGGTGTGCAGGTGGACGAAGGAATCGACCATGGGGGTGGCGGCCCTCTTTCTGGTGGTGCTCGTCCCGGCAGCCGGTGATGGGCCGGGACCGACAATCTACCTCGCCGCGGGCGTCGAACACGCCCCGGCCGCCACCCCCCGTGGTTCAGCCCTTGATGCACAGCAGGGTCTGGAGCCGCGCCACCACCTCGACCAGGTCAGCCTGGGCGCCGATCACGGTGTCGATGTCCTTGTAGGCGGCGGGGATCTCGTCCACCACGCCGGCGTCCTTGCGGCACTCGATGCCCTCGGTCTGGGTGGCGAGGTCGTCGGCGGTGTACTTGCGCCGTGCCGCATTGCGCGACATCCGCCGGCCGGCCCCGTGCGAGGCCGACTGGTAGGAGGACTCGTTGCCCAGGCCCCGCACGATGTACGAGCCGGTGCCCATCGAGCCGGGGATCACGCCCAGGTCACCGGAGCCCGCCCTGATGGCGCCCTTGCGGGTGACCATCAGCTCGAGCCCGTCGTGCTCCTCCACCGCCACGTAGTTGTGGTGGCAGCGGATCGGGGCCTCGAAGGCGATGCCGTCGATGCGGTGGGCGAGCTCGTCGCAGATGGCGGCCAGCATCACGTCCCGGTTGAGCAGGGCATAGGACTGTGCCCACCACAGGTCGTGCAGGTAGGCCTCCATCTGGGGTGATCCGGCCAGGAAGACGGCCAGGTCACGGTCCGGCAGGTCCTGGTTGTGGGGCAGGGACTGCGCCACCTCCATGTGCACCTGCGCCAGCCGGTTGCCGGTCCCCCGGGATCCGGAGTGGAGCGTCACCCAGACCCGGTCGTCGTCGCCGGCGCACAGCTCGATGAAGTGGTTGCCACCACCCAGCGTGCCCACCTGCGTGATCGCCTTGCGACGCGCCTCGCTGGTGCGTGCCGCCTGCGTGATCTCGCCGGCGCGCAGCTGGTCGAAGTCGTCGATGGTGCGGGCGAAACGGTCGGCGAGGTCGTCGTGCTTCACCAGGGTCCGCGGCTCGTCGCGGTGGCTGCTGAAGCCCACCGGGATGCCCCGCTCGATCTCGAGCCGCAGCGTGCGCAGGTCGTCGGGCAGCTGGTCGGGGCGCAGGTTGGTGCGCACCGCGGTCATGCCGCAGCCGATGTCGACGCCCACGGCCGCCGGGGCGATGGCCTGCCGCATGGCGATCACCGAGCCGACGGTGGCGCCCAACCCGTAGTGGACGTCGGGCATCACCCGGACGCCGTGGGTCCAGCCGAGGCCTGCGACGGTGCGCAGCTGTTCGCGCGCCTGCTGCTCGATGTCGGTCTCGTCGGCCCACATCAGGGTGTTGTCGGTGCCGCTGAGGGGCACCGGGTAGGTGGTCATGCTGGTCTCCTCCTGGAGGCAGTGGTGCACGTGGTCGACCGTCGACTGCTCCCGGGTGGTGCACCCCACGGTGGCCGACGATGGTGGTCGGAGCGTGTGGGGCAAGGGGTGGAGAGGAGTCGCGGCGGGCGGGCCGTGCTGGGGCGGGACGGGTCCCGGGCTCAGCGGTGCAGCGCGGCTGTCGGTTCGGGGCATGGCTGCAGGACGCTTCGGCGCTCCTGCAGCTGCTCGAACACGGTCGACTCCTCGATCAGTGGGGATCCGGTGTGGACTCCCCCGCGCCCGGATGGCGCAGGCTCCAGTCTGGACGGGCAGGCCAGAGGTGGGCAACCGATTTTTCGGGCTCGCCGCACGGGCCGTGCCACGCCCAGTCCCTGCCCCCGAGGAGATCCGATACGAGTCATCGGGAGGGGCGGGACCAACAGTTGGCGCGCCCATTTCCTGGACCCTGTGTGGCCAAGGGCTGTGGGAAACGACGGCGCGTGCCCTCATGACCAGACTTCAGGATGTCGAGCGCTGGACCGCCCTGTGCCATTCGTCGCGGTGTGTGGCGATGAATCTGGTGGTCCCGGCCCAGTGTTCTCCATGACCTTCGCGGAACATGGTCGCCCACGGTTCGTGGCCCGTCGAGTGGGCCTGCTCGAGGTGCGACCACATGGCCTGTGACCGGCGCTCCAAGGCCTCGGGAAGCGCCACCCGTAGGTCGTCGTCCGCGTCGTATCCGTCAACGAAGCAGCGCAACCGATCAGCACTCGCGACCACGTCAGCGCCCGGGAAGAGATGGGCAAAGGCAATGGCCGAGTAGGCCAGGTCCCACAGCCGGCTACTGGGACCGGCACCATCCCAGTCGATGAACACGAGGCGATCACCATCGATGACAAGATTCCAGGTGGCCAGGTCGTTGTGGCAGACCAGATCTGGTTCGGACGCGGGGAGCAGGACTCCCCAGGCAGTGTCCACGGGAAACGTGGCGCTGGCGTCATGGATTCGACGAACGAGTGATCCCACGCGCTCGATGGTGGCCAGATCGAGCGGAGCGCGGTCCATGGCGAGGCTTCCGGGCACGTAGTCGAGGATGACCCGCCCGAGACTGTCGCGGCCATGGACATGAGGGACATCCAGCCCTGCAGCTTCAAGGTGCGCCAGATAGCTGATCATGCGCGAGGTGGTGGGTAGCCACGGCTTGCGAACCGTGTCACCGATTCGGACCACTCGGCCTGACGCGTTTCCACCCGCCAGTACCTCTTCGTCACGGATGCCCATGTCCTCGAGTGTGGCAGGGCACTCGGCTCGGGCACACAGGAAGACCCACGGTCAGGGCGCACGGTCCGGGCGCTGCAGCCTCACGCCGCCATTGCGACTGCGACGGTCCGCGCGGTGACGGGATTGTGGACGAGCCAACTTCGAGAAGGAGTGACGAGGTACTGGTACCCGTCGGGTGATCGCCACCAGAAGACACCGGGCGAGAGTTGCCGTAGTCGCCACCCGCCATGGGTCTTGGCGCGGTGGACCCGCCGGGAGAGTGGGCCCAGGTTGTCGGCGCGGGTGGGCGGGGCCTCGACAGGCTCGGCCGACGCCAGCGGAGGATCGGCCGACGCCAGTGGAGGATCGGCCGACACCAGTGGACGCTCAGCCGACACCAGTGGACGCTCAGCCGACGTCGGAGAGGACTCGGCAGCCGTGATGGAAGGCTCCGTTGCCGCGGGAAAGACCGGATGCCATGGATCGGTGTGGTCCAGGTCGCAGGACCGGCTGCCGCGCGCAGAACCGGGAAAGACCTCCACCGGATTGCGCAGCCCCACGGCGCGGCGCATCCGCTCCCCCCACCTCGTAGGCATCGCTGGCCGGGATCGCCTCGGGGTCCAGGACCGGCCGGACAGTGATGCGGGTGTGCCCGACGAGTTCGGCGAGCCAGTCGGCGAGCACGGGCATCGCCCACCCCGTCCGGCTGGCCTCCAACCGGCCCAGCCCCTCGCCCTCGGCAAGCACGGTGCGGTCGACGTGGACGGCGACCTCCACCTGCGGCATCAGCGTCTCCGGATCCGCGGTGACCTTCCCACAGACATGACCGCGCTGCCCGCGGGCGGGGCATTCCACGTCGAGGTCACCGTCCTCCACCAGGGCTGGAATCTCGTCGAGCAGGCTGGCCTGCAAGAGCTGCAGTGCCCGGGCTGGCGAGGCCAGCAGGCCCAGTCCCTGGGCGCGTCGCACCTGCAGCGGCTCGTCACTGCCACCGGTGCGCAGTATTCCCGCGACACGGTCGAGCTGCGCATCAAGGAAGATCGCATCCACCGAGGCCAGCTGCCCCGAGAGTGCGGTGACGCCGTCATGCGAGCCGTCGAACCACACGCCGCGGTGCTCCAGCGCCTCCGCACGGCGCCGCGCGGACAGCTCGTCGGGCAGCAGCTCCAGCACCCAGCCCCCACACAGGGCCAGCAGTCGCTTCGTCGAGATCCCCGTCGCCAGCGGCGCGAGCCGACGGTCGAGTTCGAGCGCAGCGTCGCGCCCCAAGTTCCTCGCCTCGCGCACCACCATCCGTGCCACACCGATCCGCACCTCGCCATCGGCGCACAGCCGGAAGAGTCCGGGCATCCGGTGGCGCAGCGCCAAGGCATCCCCGATCATCAGCCGCGCCGACTCGGCCGAGACGTTCAGCCGCGCCGCCAGCTCCAGGTGGGCGAACTCCGCCACACCCGGCGTCCCGTCACCACCCGGGAAGTCCAGTTCTTCCGCACCGGGCAGCCCCGGCCGCGCGGTGCTCGCCACGGCATGCAAGTCGGCAAAATGCGCACACAGCAGGACCGACTCGGCCTCCAGCGCCCAAGCTCGGCGACGGGCATCGGCAACGGCCTCGACGGTCTGGGCCGAGCCCCAGCCGAGCTCGGCAGCCTCCTCCAGTCCGGTCATGGTCACCTCCTCGCACGCCTCGAATCGTTCGAACTTGTGTTCCAATCATATCGGCACAGCCCTTGCCGCGTCAGCCGATTTCGAATCTTTGTTCGACAGAATCTCGCAGCATTACCGCGCTCGGTGCCGTAGCCTCGCACCGACGAGAGGACACCCATGGACTTCGTGGCCGACTGCAGCCGCTGTGCTGGACTGTGCTGCGTCGCACTGTCCCGCTCCCGTGCTGGGGGCTTCGGCGCCGACGCACCGGCAGGCACCCCCTGCCACCACCTGCAGGCCGACAACCGGTGCGAGATCCACTCCCGCCTGCGCCAGGAGGGCTGGCCTGCGTGCACCGTCTTCGACTGCTTCGGCGCCGGCCAGCAGGTGACCCAGGTCACCTTCGCCGGGGGCGGCTGGCGAGAGGACCCCGACGTGGCCCGCGACATGTTCGCGGCCTTCGCCACGATGCGGCACCTGATGGAGATGCTGCGCCTGCTCACCGAGGCCCGCGGCCTCGCCTCCGGGGGCACTCTGCACCAGGTGACCGGGCTGGTCGACGAGCTCACCGTCCTCGTCGACTCCCCCGCTGCCCAGGTCACCGGCTCCGACATCCCCGCGCTGCGGGCTCGCGTCGGAGCGCTGCTGTCCAGCGTGAGCGAGGCCCACCGCTCCCCCGGCCGCTCATCGCGACGACTGCGCCCGGGAGCGCACCTGCTGGGCGCCGACCTACGCGGCAAGGACCTGTCGCGGTTCAGCCTGCGCGGCGCGCTGCTGATCGCCGCCGACCTGCGCGGCGCACGGATGGAGCGCACCGACCTGCTGGGTGCAGACCTGCGCGATGCCCGGCTCGATGACGCAGACCTGCGCGCCGCGATCTTCCTGACCCAGCAGCAGCTAGACGGCGCCGTCGGGTCGTCGCGCACCCTGCTGCCGGTTGGCCTGCGCCATCCCGAGCACTGGACCTGAGCCCACCCAGGACGTGACGGTGCCCGCCCCCAGGAAGGAGGCGGGCCCCGTCATGCACGGCGTCGCGATCAGGCCATCAGCTGGCGAACCTCCGGCCCGATCGGCCGGGGCAGGCGGCTGTGGCCCTCGGTGAGCAGGTTGTCCACGCCGTGGGCGGCGGCACGTCCCTCGGCGATCGCCCACACGATCAGCGACTGGCCCCGGCCGCAGTCACCCGCGGCGAAGACCCCGGGCACGCTGGTCTGGTAGTCGTCGCCGCGCTGCACGTTGCCGCGCTCGTCGAGCTCCAGGCCGAGCTCGGCGACGATCCCGTCGGGCTCGGGGTGCACGAAGCCCATCGCCAGCAGCACGAGGTCTGCCTGCAGCTCCCGCTCGGTGCCCTCGACCGTGACCAGCCGGCCCTTCTCGAAACGCACCTCCGACAGGCGCAGCCCGGTGACGTGGCCGTCCTCGCCGAGGAACTCGGAGGTGTTGACGGCATACATCCGCTCACCGCCCTCCTCATTGGCCGAGGCGATCCGGTAGATCATCGGGTAGGTGGGCCAGGGCTGGTGCTCGGGACGGGTCTCGGGCGGCTGCGGCATGATCTCCAGCTGGGTCACCGAGGCCGCACCCTGGCGCAGGGCGGTGCCGAGGCAGTCATTGGACGTGTCGCCGCCGCCGATCACCACGACGTGGTTGCCGCGGGCATCGATCTGGTCGGCCGGCGGCTCGGGGGCCGACAGGGCCTGGGTGGCCTGGGTCAGGTAGTCCATCGCCTGGTGGATGCCGGCCAGCTCACGGCCCGGAAGGGGCAGTTCACGCGGCACGGTGGAGCCGATGGCGAGCACCACCGCGTCGAAGCGTTCCAGCAGCTGCTCCCCGGTGATGCCACCGACGGCGTCGGCACCGGGCCCGATCGGGGTGTTGGCCTTGAAGACCGTCCCCTCCAGGCGCATCTGCTTGAGCCGACGGTCGAGGACCGCCTTCTCCATCTTGAACTCGGGGATGCCGTAGCGCAGCAGGCCGCCGATGGCGTCGGCCCGCTCGTAGACCACCACGGTGTGCCCGGCCCGGGTGAGCTGCTGGGCGGTGGCCAGGCCCGCCGGCCCCGATCCGACGACCGCGACGGTCTTGAGCGAGTGCCACTGCGGCTGCTGGGGCACCACGCGCAGGTCGTCCCAGGCCTTGTCGATGATGGAGACCTCGATGTTCTTGATGGTCACCGGCTCGCGGCTGATGCCCACCACGCAGGCCGTCTCGCACGGTGCCGGGCACAGCCGCCCGGTGAACTCCGGGAAGTTGTTGGTGGCGTGCAGGCGTTCCAGGGCATTGGTCCACTCGTCGCGCCAGACCAGGTCATTCCACTCGGGGATCAGGTTGCCCAGCGGGCATCCCGTGTGGCAGAAGGGGATGCCGCAGTCCATGCAGCGGCTCGCCTGGTCGCTGATGATCGGCAGCAGGGCCCGGCCGGGCGTGCCCGGGTAGACCTCCTGCCAGTCGGCCAGCCGCTCCTCGACGGGGCGACGTTCAGCCAGCTGGCGCTGCCTGGTGATGAATCCGCGCGGATCAGCCATGAGCTGCCTCCATCATGAGATCGGTCATTTCGTCTTCCTTGATGCCGGCGAGGAGGGCGTCCTCGCGGGCCTTGATGACCCGGGCATAGTCGCGCGGGAGGACGGTGGTGAAGTGGTTCGAGAGCCAGCCGTCGTCGTGCTCCAGCAGGCCGGCTGCGACGGTGGAGCCCGTCTCGTCGCGGTGCAGGGTGAGCAGTTCCCTGATCCTGGCGATGTCCGCGCCGGTGGCGGGGTGGGCGTCGACCAGTTCGGTGTTGAGCCTGGCCGGCTGCAGGTCGAGCACCCAGGCGGTGCCGCCGCTCATGCCGGCCGCGAGGTTGCGGCCGGTCGGGCCCAGGATCAGCGCCTCGCCGCCGGTCATGTACTCCAGTGCGTGGTCGCCCACGCCCTCGACGACGGCGGTGGCACCGGAGTTGCGCACCATGAAGCGCTCCCCCACCAGGCCGCGCAGCAGGATCTGGCCGCTGGTTGCGCCGTAGCCGATGACATTGCCGGCGACGATCTGGGTGGCGGGGTCGAAGCTGGCCTCCGGCCCGGGGGCGACGACCAGCCGACCGCCGCACAGGCCCTTGCCGACGTAGTCATTCGAGTCGCCCACCAGGCGCAGCGTGATGCCGCGGGGCACGAAGGCCCCGAAGGACTGCCCGGCGGTGCCGGTGAGGGTGAACACGATGGTGTCGTCCTCCAAACCCTTGCCACCGCTGGCCATGGTCACCTCGTGGCCGAGGATGGTGCCGACGGTGCGGTCCACGTTGCGGATCGGCAGCGTGTGCGCCACCTGCTGCCCCTGCTCGAGGGCGGGACGCGCGAGCTCGACCAGCTGCTGGTCCAGCTTCGCCTCCAGGCCATGGTCCTGCACGGTGGTGGCGTGCAGCGCGGTGCCCTCGGGCACCTCGATGCGCTCCAGCACCGGCGAGAGGTCGAGGCCCTGCGCCTTCCAGTGGCCGACGGCCTGCCGGACGTCCAGCGCCTCGACGTGGCCGACGGCCTCCTGGATGCTGCGGAAGCCGAGCTCGGCGAGGATCTCGCGCACCTCCTGGGCGATGAACTCCATGAAGTTCACGACGTGGTCGGCCTGCCCGTGGAAGTGCTCGCGCAGCGCCGGGTTCTGGGTGGCGATGCCCACCGGGCAGGTGTCCTTGTGGCAAACGCGCATCATGATGCAGCCGCTGACCACCAGGGCGGTGGTGGCGAAGCCGAACTCCTCGGCGCCCAGCAGGGCGGCGATGACCACGTCGCGGCCGGTCTTGAGCTGGCCGTCGCACTGGACGACGACCCGGTCGCGCAGGCCGTTGAGCAGCAGGGTCTGCTGCGCCTCGGCCAGGCCGAGCTCCCACGGCCCGCCGGCGTGCTTCAGCGAGGTCAGCGGCGCCGCGCCGGTGCCGCCGTCGTGGCCGCTGATCAGCACCACGTCGGCCTTGGCCTTGGCGACGCCGGCCGCGACGGTGCCCACGCCCACCTCGGAGACAAGCTTGACGTGCACCCGGGCTGACGGGTTGGCGCACTTGAGGTCGTGGATCAGCTGCTTGAGGTCCTCGATGGTGTAGATGTCGTGGTGCGGCGGCGGGGAGATCAGGCCGACGCCGGGTGTCGAGTGGCGGGTCTTCGCCACCCACGGGTAGACCTTCGGGCCGGGCAGCTGGCCGCCCTCGCCGGGCTTGGCGCCCTGGGCCATCTTGATCTGGATGTCGGTGGCATGGCTGAGGTACTCGCTGGTGACGCCGAAGCGGCCGCTGGCCACCTGCTTGATGGCGCTGCGGCGCTGTGGGTCGTGC